>CADBON010000046.1 GCA_902796315.1 Oscillospiraceae bacterium
AATGAAGGTATTGTGACCGTGGGCCGGAACTGCACAAAGTGTACGGCGCTATAAGCTCAGAGCGCGTAACGATGAGCGCAGCGGCCGACGAACCGGCCCGTCGGCGCAAACCGCCGCTGCTCTGAACCTTCGCGGGGAAAACCGCGTTGGTACGCTTTGCAGCACCGCTTTGTGCACGAGCGCCCACACACTTTGGGAACGGGAACAGCTGACCGGCTCCGGGCCCCACGGCGGAAACCGCCGCGGCAGCCACGGGGCGCACTGCCCCCATTGCCCCAACCTTATGGTCAGTATCATATTACCCTAACGACGGCAAAATGTCAAGCGTTTCGGCGCATTTTATATAATATGTACGCGCGCGAGAGTGACGAATTTTCGCCCCGTTTTTTGTGCGATTTTTACGATTGTGACAGTGAGGTTACACTTCCTTAACATTTTCGGGATATTCTCGTGAAATTCACGGTCTTTGCGCGGTTTTCGGGAGGTTTTTCCGCCGCAAAAAAACGACGCCGAAAACACGATTTTTTCGCCTTCCTCCCCTTTCGGACGATCCCGGGCCGGCGACGGCGGCGCACGAGAACAACGAACGGCCAAAGCGCCGAAAGTCGATGTTTTGCGACAAACGGCGAAAAAAGCGTTGCAAACCCGGCATTGTGCAAAATGACGAAACAGCGTGTAAAGGCATTCGCCTTTTCAAAATGCACTGTCGAAAGATTTTGTGAACAATGCACAAAGAACTGTCAACCGCGCGGGTTTTGCCCTTTATTTTGGACGGAAAAATCGGGGCGTTTTTTCGTATAAAAGCCAATGCCTTTACAGCAAGGAAACGATTTCGGCGACGGATTTCGGAAAACTGCTGTGCAGAATTTCCGCGCGGCGCTTTCGCGCGGTAGAGCACTTTTCGCCCGCTGTCGCCGGTTTTCGGCGTTTTTTCGTACCTTTTGCAGAGTTTGACGGGCGGCAAACGGCGGGTTTTGGTGCAAAATCACGAATTCCCCCGCAGGGGCCCGTTTCGTCACTTTTGCCCCTTGCCAGCGCGGTTCGTTTCGTCTATACTGTATTTGTAATTAGGCGCGAAACCACAACATCTTGTGGTCGGCTCACGGGTAATGCACCCGATACTGTGGAGGAGGAGCGGAATATGAAACTGCTGGAAGAGCGCATCCGCCGCGAGGGGACCGTCATCGGCGACGACGTTCTCAAGGTGGACATGTTCCTGAACCACCAACTGGACGTCGGTCTGATCGACGAGATGGGCAAAGCGTTTTACGAGGCCTTTCAAACCGATGGGGTCACCAAGATCCTGACCGTCGAGGCCAGCGGGATCGCCCTTGCGGCGCTCACCGCCCGCTATTTCGGCGTGCCGGTCGTTTTCGCCAAGAAAGCCGGCCACCGCAACGTGGGCACCGACCTCTACACCGCCACCTGCCACTCGTTCACCCACGGCACCGATTCGACCATTTGCGTCAGCCGCCGCTACCTGCACGAGGATGACGTTATCCTTATTATTGACGACTTTCTCGCCGACGGGAACGCTTGCAACGCCCTGCGCAAGCTCATCAGCGACGCCGGCGCCAAGCTTGCGGGGATCGGGATCGGTATCGAAAAGGGCTTTCAGCCCGGCGGCGCGAAGTTGCGCGCGGAGGGCATCAAGGTTCGGTCTTTGGCGATCGTCGAGAGTATGAAAAACGGCAACATCGTTTTCCGCTCCGACGACGCAGAAAGATAAATACTATTTATTCATTGGAGGAAAACAGAATGAAAAAGTTCACCAAGGTACTGGCTATCGTCCTGGCGCTCGTTTTCGTCGTTGCTGCGTTTGCGGCTTGCGGCGGCAAACAGGGCGGCGACGAGACCACCCCCGAAACCACCCCCGCTGCCGAAGGCATGAAGGTCGGTTTCATCTTCCTGCACGACGAGAACTCCACCTATGACAACAACTTCTTGGTCGCCGCCAAGGCCGCTTGCGAAAAGCTCGGCGTTGAGAGCGTCATCAAGACCAACATCCCCGAGAGCAGCGAGTGCTATGAAGCCGCCGCCGACCTTGCCGACGCGGGCTGCAGCATCGTTTTCGCCGACTCCTTCGGCCATGAGGACTTCATGATCCAGGCCGCGAAGGAATATCCGAACGTTCAGTTCTGCCATGCCACCGGCACCAAGGCCCATACCGAAGGCCTTGCCAACTATCACAACGCTTTCGCTTCCATCTATGAAGGCCGCTATCTTGCCGGTGTTGCCGCCGGTCTGAAGCTCAACGAAATGATCGAAGCCGGCAAAATCACCGCCGAGCAGGCCAAGATCGGCTACGTCGGCGCTTTCACCTATGCCGAGGTTATTTCCGGTTACACCAGCTTCTTCCTTGGCGCCCGCAGCATCTGCCCCAGCGCCACGATGGACGTTCAGTTCACCGGTTCCTGGTACGATGAGACCGCTGAAAAAGAGGCCGCTGTTGCCCTGATCGAGGGCGGCTGCGCACTGATCAGCCAGCACGCCGACTCCATGGGCGCCCCCACTGCCTGCGAGAACGCCGGCGTTCCGGACGTCAGCTACAACGGCAGCACGGTCGACGCTTGCCCCAACACCTTCATCGTTGCCTCCCGCATCAACTGGGAGCCCTACATGGAGTACATCATCAACTGCGTCAAAGACGGCAAAGCCATTGACACCGACTGGACCGGCACCCTTGCCACCTCCTCGGTCGAACTGACCGCGGTCAACGACAAAGCCGCTGCCAAGGACACTCAGGCCAAGCTTGACGAGGTCAAGAAAGGCCTTGAGGACGGCTCCATCCATGTCTTCGACACCGCCGCCTTCACCGTTACCGTTCCCGAAGGCAACACCAACATCAAAGTCGACGCCGACGGCCACGTCACCAGCTATATGGCTGACGTTGACAGCGACGAAGCTTACGAGGGCGACACCGAGGTCATCAAGGACGGCTACTTCAGCGAGTCTGAATTCCGCTCTGCTCCTTACTTCGATCTTCGCATCGATGGTATCACCCTGCTGAACGAGAAGTTCTGATTTCAGTGAATAATAAGGCGGGACGGCCCGACGTCGTCCCGCCGCGCTTTTTTTCACAGAACCGCGAAGAAAGCCCCGAACCCGCTTCGAGGCGTTCTTTACGGAAGAACCGACAGCACACCCCGCAAAGGAGGAAACAACTTGGCAGACAGAATTCCGGCCATTGAGTTGAAAAACATCACCAAGACTTTCGGCAGCATCGTCGCCAACAAAAACGTCAGTCTGAATGCGTACAAGGGCGAGATCCTGTCCATACTCGGTGAGAACGGCAGCGGCAAGACCACGCTGATGAATATGATCAGCGGCATCTATTTCCCCGACGCCGGTCAGATCTTCATCGACGGGCGCGAGGTCGTGATCCGCTCCCCCCGCGACGCATTCGACCACAAGATCGGCATGATCCACCAGCACTTCAAACTGGTGGACGTGTTTGACGGCGTCGAAAACATCGTGCTGGGTCTTGAGGACGGGCGCTACAACCTCAAGGCCGCCACCAAAACCATTCAAGAGACCTGCGCGAAGTACGGCTTCGACATCGACGTGACGAAAAAGATCTATGAGATGAGCGTCAGCGAAAAGCAGACCGTCGAGATCATCAAAGTGCTGTACCGCGGCGCCGATATCCTGATTTTGGACGAGCCCACCGCCGTGCTCACCCCGCAGGAGACCTCCAAACTGTTTGAGGTGCTGCGCAAAATGCGCGACGACGGCAAGGCGATCATCATCATCACGCACAAACTGCACGAGGTGATGGAGATCTCGGACCGCGTGTCGATCCTGCGCAAGGGCGAGTACGTGGGCACGGTCAACACCGCCGAGGCGACGGAACTGAGTCTGACCGAGATGATGGTCGGGCAGAAAGTCAGTTTGAACATCGACCGCCCCGAGCCGAAAGACCCGCAGGACCGGCTGGTCGTCAAGGATCTGAACTGCACCAACCGCGAGGGTGTGCGCGTGCTGGACAACGTGAGTTTCACCGCCCGCAGCGGCGAGATTTTGGGCATTGCCGGGATCTCGGGCAGCGGTCAGCGCGAACTGCTGGAGGCCATTGCCGGTCTGCAGAAGGTCAACGAGGGCACCATTCTCTATAACGACCCCAAAACCGGCGAACAGGAAAACCTGCGCGACAAGACGCCGATGCAGATCCGCGCGCTGGGCGTGCGCCTGTCGTTCGTGCCCGAGGACCGGCTCGGCATGGGCCTTGTGGGCAATATGAGCATTACCGACAATATGATGCTGCGCTCGTACCGCCGCGGCAAATCGGTATTCGTGCGCCGCAAAGAGCCGAAAGCGCTGGCGGATAAAATCATTGAAGAACTGCAGGTCGTGACCCCCGACACCCAGACGCCCGTCCGCCGTCTTTCCGGCGGCAATGTGCAGAAGGTGCTGGTCGGGCGTGAGATCGCCTCCTCCCCCACCGTTCTGATGGCCGCCTACCCCGTGCGCGGCCTGGACATCAACTCCTCGTACATGATCTACCGCCTGCTCAATGAGCAGAAAGAAAAGGGCGTGGCCGTTATCTACGTCGGCGAGGACCTGGACGTACTGGTGGAACTGTGCGACCGAATCCTGGTCCTGTCGGCCGGCAAGATCACCGGCGTGCTGGACGGGCACGACGCCAAAAAAGAAGAAATCGGCCTGCTGATGACGAAAGGCAGCCGGGGAGGGAGTGAAGACGAATGACCAAAGCCGAGAAAAGCGTGCGCGAGCCGCTGTTTCACATCGCCAAACGGAACGGTCTCCCCTTCTGGAAATCGTGGGTGATCCGCGTCCTTTCGGTGATAGCCGCCCTGCTGGTGTGCGCGGTGGTCATCGTGCTGTTTACGGGCGATAACCCCGTCAGCATCTACAAAACCATGATCCAGGGCGCCATCGGCACGTCGCGCCGCGTGTGGGGCTTGCTGCAGAGCATTGCGATGCTGCTGTGCGTTTCGCTGGCCGTGACCCCCGCCTTTAAGATGCGCTTTTGGAACATCGGCGCCGAGGGCCAGGTACTGATCGGCGGTCTTGCCACGACCGCGTGCATGATCCTTTTGGGCAACAAGGTGCCGAATGCGCTGCTGCTGGTCATCATTCTGATCGCGAGCATCGTCGCGGGCGCCGTGTGGGCGGTCATTCCCGCCGTCTTTAAGGCGATTTGGGACACGAACGAAACGCTGTTCACCCTGATGATGAACTACATCGCCATCCAAATCGTTTCCTACTTCGTCTATATCTGGTCCGTCCCCGCGGGCTCGGGCAAGATCGGCGTGATCAACGGCGCGACCGAGGCCGGCTGGCTGCCCGTGCTGGGTAATCAGAAATATATGCTGAACATCCTTGTGGTCGGTCTGCTGACCGTGGGCGTGTACGTCTATCTCAAGCACAGCAAACACGGGTATGAGATCGCCGTCGTCGGCGAAAGCGTCAACACGGCGAAATACATCGGCATCAACGTCCGCAAGGTCATTATCCGCACCATGCTGCTCTCGGGCGCGCTGTGCGGCATCGCCGGCCTGCTGCTGGTAGCCGGCACCGACCACACCCTGACCCGCGATACCGCCGCCGGGCGCGGCTTTACCGCGATCATGGTCTCGTGGCTGGCGAAATTCAACCCGCTGTATATGATTTTGACCTCGTTCCTGATCGTGTTCCTGCAGAAAGGCGCGATCGAGATCTCGACCGTATTCGGGTTGAACGATTCCTTCTCGGACATTATCACCGGCATCATCATCTTCTTCATCATCGGCAGTGAGTTCTTCATCAATTACACGGTGAAGTTCCGCCAGAGCAAAAAGGAGGCCGCGAAATGATCGTTTCCTTTATCCATCGCGCCATCATGCAGGGCATTCCCC
>CADBON010000047.1 GCA_902796315.1 Oscillospiraceae bacterium
CTTGGCGCGCAGTTCGGCAAAGGTGTAGGAACCGTAGGCAAGACCGTCGTAGTTCACGCCCTCGTCATCCGTGCGAAACACGTCGGAGGTGGTCACGCTGCCGTCGCCGCTGATAAAGGACAGAAAGGCCTGCTGCGTGTCATTCAGATTGACGGGCGCGGCGGTCTCGGTCCCGGTGTCGGCGGGGGCGGTGCTTTGGCCGGGCTGCTCTTTCGCGCCGCAGGCCGTCAGTACGCTCAGCAGCAGAACGGCGCACAGCACCGGCGCAAGCCATTGTTTCATCATAGCGGTTCCTCCCGAGGTTTTCTGGTACATAGTATAGGATAAGCGGAGCAAAATGTCCATTCAAGCGGCCGTCAGGCCAGCGCCGTAAACACGGCGAACGCCGCCGCGTGCAGCGAGAGCAGGACGAGCGGCACGGCGCCGTCGAGATACGCCTTTTTCGGTTCCAGTTTGTAATAAACGAGGTAACCGCCGAAGGCGATCGCCGCCGCGATGAGCGTGACCGCCGACCAACCGAGGCGGACCGC
Organism: Oscillospiraceae bacterium; assembly: GCA_902796315.1. Classification (GTDB taxonomy): domain Bacteria; phylum Bacillota; class Clostridia; order Oscillospirales; family Acutalibacteraceae; genus DTU089. The sequence continues at coordinate 531 of CADBON010000047.1, forward strand.
CGGCGTGAATACGCCCGCTGTGTGCAGCGCGCCGCAGGCGATGACGGTCATTGTCGCCCAGCCGGGGATCAAGATGAGTTCCGTCGTGACGGGGCGCCTGAGCCCGAACCACGTGCCGAAGAACAGCACGACGAACACCGCCAGGCCGACCAGGCCGACCTTCAGGTTGGCGGTGGAACCGTACGCCATATCCACGGCGTAACTGCCGCCGACGACGGACCACACGGCGTACAATCCCGCGGCGACCGCCGGGAACAGCAGCCACCACGAGCGCGAGCGCATCCCTTTCGGCTTGCCGCCGTTCACGGGACGGTAGGCGATCAGCCACCACACCAGGTAGCACAGACCGCAGAGCAGAAGCGCCAGGTACCCGCGCACAAAGGGGCGCGCCATCGCCGCCGCGTCAAACACCGTAATAGGCCTTCAGCTTGGCGGCGTCCGCATCGGTGAAGGCGCGGCCGAAGACGAGCAGGTCGTCCATGCGGAACAGATTGGGGCAGAGCGCGGTGTTGGCGGTGCGGTCGCCCGCGTCGTTGCCGACGACGAAGGCGTCCGTGTCGATGTCCCCACAGTATTGGTCGTCAAGTTTCCAGGTTCCCACGCGCTCAAAATCAAAATAGATGGTCATCGTCTTTTCCGCGCGGTCCACGCTGACGAGGGCGTGCAGCCAGCCGCCCGAGATCTCATCCGGCCAGGGGGCGACGCAATCGTCGCAATCGTCGCCGTCGGCGATCAAAAAGCGCAGGTTGTGCGGGCGCTGCACGAGGGCAAATCCCTTGTCGCTGCGGCGGGGCCAATCCTTGGTGGCGCAGATCAGGCAATCGGTATTGACCGCGGCGCTCGCCTGCAGCCAGACGCCCAGCGTGAAACTGCCCGCACCCACGCGCAGGTCGGCCGTTTCGGCATAGCCGGTGGTGCCGAACTCGCCGCAGGAGCCGTACACGCCGTTGGTGTAAAACTTCGGCTCGTTCACCGCGCGGTAGGCGCAATGACCGGTCGCGTCGCACAGATCGTCGTCAAAAAACAGAGCGGTCTTGATTTCACTTTGCGGGAAGAAACGGTAGAGGCCGCCTTCGCCGTCGATCGCGGGGGTCGGTTTGGTCGTGACGCGGCTCGGCGCGCCGACGGTCACGCGGTAGGGCAGGGTGCAGTCGGTGAACAGGTTCTCGGGGACCTGCGACGAAAAGCCCTTTTTGTCGTAGGCGGGCAGGGGAGCGCCGAGGGCGTACAGCACGATGGCGGCAATATCGACCGTCGCCATGGTGCCGACGGTGCCGGGCTTGACGCTCTTGCCGGCGGCGCCGAAAAAGACGTATTTCTCGCCGTCCGTATAGCCGCCGTGCCCGTGCCCGTTGCCGCCGTGGTCGGCGATCACGAGAAAGAGCGTTTCGTCGAGTATGCCGGCGTCGCGGTACGCGTCGTACACCTGCCCGACCAGGCCGTCGTTCCGGGTGATGCGCGCGAGATGATCGGGGGTGCCGTACCCGTAGTGATGGCCCGCGCCGTCGATGTTGTCAAACTGCACGAACAGGAATTTCGGCTTTTTTGCCACGCGCTTTACGATCTCCGGCAACAGAAGTTCGTCATTGTCGGCGGTGGCGAGATCCACGCCGATATCGTGTTCGACGATGCCGTGGTTGATGGGGTTCCAGTGGCTGACCGAGGCGTAGTACGCGTCGGGGTACACGTCGTGCAGACGGCGAAAGACCGTGACGAGTTTCGGGTTGGTGTTCTCATAGCGGCTGATGTACGCATTGGTCAGGCCGTGCACGGCCGGGGCCATGCCCAGCAGCATCGCGCCCCAGTTTTCGGCGCTGATGGTCGGGTCCATCGACAGCGCGTCGTAGGTGACGGCGCCGCCCTTGAAAATCTCATCCATCCGCGGCGTTTGCGCCTCACGGTTGAAGTTGCCCATGCCGTCCATGCCGATGACGGCGCAGTATTTGTAAATTGTCTGTTGCATATGCAAAACTCCTTATGCTATTATTCGTTCCAATTCACTTTTGAAGGGGTGTAATAGTGCCCTTCATACTCATCATAGACGACTTCGTACACCAATTCCGGGTGCGCTTGCAAACGAAGTCTTAAATATTGCGGCAACTCTTCGGTCGTGAGGGTGCTTATGCTGTATTGGCCGCCAAGATGATCTTCCCAAAGTTTGTTCGCTTCGGCTTCCGACAAAGCGTCCGACGTGTTTTCTATCGAAAAATCTTCTAAACCATACACATCGGGCTCGAGAACTCCCTCATTCTGAACGAGCAGTATGAGCGACTTACTGAATTGTACGACCAGTATTTCGTTTTCTTCGATGATCGCATCAGTGCCGTAAAACAAGTAGTTTCCGCTTTTGCCTATGGCATTCAGTTTCGACAAATCGACTTTCCATGCCGCCTTTTCGGTGGTTGGCGCGATTGCTGTTTCCCTTGCCGTAAAGACGCTGTTCGCAAAGCGCCACTCGTCCCCCTCAACCGTTACGGAAATCGTTTGCAACGAGGCGGGTGTATCCGGAAGTGCGCGCTCAAAAACGCTGATCAGTTTGCGCGGAACGGCAACCTGTTTAACGGTGTTATCGGCGCCATCCTGCACGGACGGCACATTTAACGGCTGACTTTCAGGTGTATCATTTGGTGAAATTTTCTGGTTACAGGAACACAGTACTGCCAATATTGAACATAGAAGCAGCGCAACGATAGACAGCAAAGCAAAACGACTTTTCATTATCTTCACTCCTCTTATAACTTTAAGAATTGTCGAGATATCACACGTATATTTGGTTGATAACCTTTGAAGAAATCCTTTGCCATTGAGGGTAAACCTTAAGAATGTCTTCATATGATCGTGTAAGCACTCCGCCCGGAATTTTACCCTCCGCTCTTGTCTTTTGTGAGTCGAAAGAGAACCATTTGAAATTATCTCGTATACTCGGATCTGAAAAGTAATCCGTATCAACCTTGATCGACAAAAACTCAATAAGGTCTTTTACATAATCTTGCATGATCACCGCAACCGCACCATATAAGTTGCTGCGCCAAATATCGGCTTGTTGGATTTCCTCTTGGGTATATTTTTTCCAAAACTTCTTTTTAGATATCACCGTTGGACACTCAACTAATTGAATCAACTCATCAAACGACAACTGCGGCATTAATTCAAATCCATTCTCCTGTCCCCAGCCAAAATCATACAACTTTCTTTTGCGATATATCTCTCCCGTTTCATTACTTATATAAAGATCATCGTGACATTTTGAAAAGACTGTTTCTTCATAATTAGGAGAAAAGTGAATGGTGATATAAAAATATCGTTTCATATATATCTCCAATCTCATTTACAAAACGCGAGGTTTTCCGGTATAGTGTTTTTTTATTATTTTACATATATGCTGTAAAGTTTATCAAATAGGTATTGTAAAGCGTTGCTTTCGGAAGGAAATCCTACACAGTCATATTCTTTTCCTCTTTCTCGGAAACAGACTTCCCACCGAAAACAATTCTTTCTAACACAATAACCCTCTTTTATTGCGTCATCAAACACTACAAGATTTTCGTTAATATTGTGTTTTTTTAGGAGTTCTAAAAATTCTGCTTTAGTCATAATCAACCCCCCAAAATATTCAATACCTTTTTGAATTACAGATCTTTCAGCATCCGCACGTCGCACGAGAAATGCTCGGTTTCGACCACGGGTTTGTCAACGCGGACAAAGCCGTGCTTGCCGTAAAACTTTTGCGCCGCGGTCATATTACCGAGCGTTTCGAGGTAGCACTGCGTATAGTGCTGCCGCGCGTAGGCGAGGGCGGTGGTCATCAATTCGCCCGCAAGACCCGTGCCGCGCGCCGGCGGCAGCAGGTACATTTTTTGCAGTTCACAGATCGTGTCGGTCAGTCGGCCGATCCCCACGCCGCCCACGACGGCGCCCGTTTCATCCACGGCGACCCAGTAGCGGTTGCCGTCGGTGTTATAGATCTCGGAAAACCGCCCCAGGTCGGGATCCGCCCAGGCGGTGCCGACGTGCGGTGCGCCGTACTCGTCCAGGCAGGCGCGGATGATGGTCTCGATCGCTGCGTTGTCGCGCGGCTCGATGGGGCGGATCGCGTATTGCGCCTGTCGTTCCAGCGCCGGGAACGGGATCAGCGGCGCGGGCTGTTCGTCGGGGGCAGACAGCCGTTTTTCCATCCACACCATATCGTAGCGGCGGCCGAATTTCCACCCACAGCCCTCAAACCGACCGACGAGGCGGTACCCCATGTGCGCGTGAAAGTCGGCGCTGTTGGAGTTCAGGTGCTCGTCCGCCCGCACGGGGTAGCCGATGCAGGCGTACAGGTTGGTGATATTCTGCGCTTTGGAGATACGTTCCAATTCGGCGTAAAGCGCCTTGCCGACGCCCTGCTTTTGGCAGTCGGGGCGCAGGTAGATGGTCGTTTCCGCCGACCAGAGATAGGCGGCGCGGCCCACGAAGGGGCCGGTGTAGCAATACCCGACGATCTCGCCGCCGCGTTCGGCGACAAGGTAGGGGTACGTCTCAAGCGTGTGGACGATGCGCCGCCGGAATTCTTCGACGGTAGGGACTTCCGTTTCCCACGAGATCGCGGTGTCGGTCACGTAGGGGGCGTAGATCGCCAGCAGGGCGGGCGCGTCGTCCGGCGTGGCCGTGCGCACGGTCAGGTTATCGGTCATTTCGTTCACGCCTCATAGTCGAAGCAGACGCGCAGCTTCATATACGGGATCAGATACGTCTGCGCCACGGCGACGTGCTGCGGATTGGACCCGTAGCCGAGCAGGGCTTCTTCGCTGTCAAGCGTGACTTCGAGCATCAAATCGCAGTTGGAGGTGGCGAGCGGCGCGATGCGCAGGGTGATGTCCCGCATCCCGGGGATCTTGCCCGCAAGGCCCTCCAGTTCCCGCTTGGCGTTTGCGCGGATGTCCTCCGCGTTGGCGGCGTACTCGTCTTTGATTTGCCAAAGGATGATGTGTTTGACCATGGTGTTCACTCCCAATCGAGATTTTTGATGTGTTAAGATACGTTACTGCCGCGGCGGCAGGTCGAGCAGGGCGACCAGTTGTTCGCGGGACGGTTTTTCGGGCAGAACGACGGTGTCGATCCCCAGATATTTCAACAGTTTCAGTTCCGTTTCCTGCCGCTTTTCCAAACACGCGAGATAGCCGTCGTACCCCGTCAGACCGTTGCGCAGGCCGTAGCCGTTGCGGGTGTGATAGGTTTCGACGTACTGCAGCCAGCCGTCGCCTCGCTCGGCGCTGACGTGATCGAGCGTTGCGCGCACGTCGTCGGTCTTGAGGTAGATGATCAGCGGGTTGCCGGGGCGGATCGCGTCGGCGATCTCGCAGACGTAGTCGCGGCATTCCGCCTCGCTGACGTCGAAACGCATCAGCGCTTCGGTCACGGGGTTTTGCAGCACCACGCCGTTGAAAACGTAGGTGGCGTGCTTGGTCGGCGCGTTTGCAAAATCGCGCCATTTGGTGAGGATCATCTCACGTTCGGTCGCAAAATCCGGGAAGTCGTAGCGCTCAAAATCCGCGGGGTGCTGCGGGTCGCCCTCGTCGAAGAACTGCACGTTGCGGTGGCGGTCCATCAGCGCCGCGGCCAGCGTTTTGGTCGCCGTGCTTTTGCCGGTGCCGGGCAGGCCCTCCACCACGTACAGACGGCGGCGCCGGGTGGGCAGACCCGCCGTTACGGGCAGCAGCTCGTCGGGCTGGGCGTAATCGTGCAGTGAGCGGTGCTTTTTCTTGCGTTGAAAAATGTGCATATCCGTGTTCCTTTCGTCAGCCGATAAAGTTCAGCACTTCGTTCCAGAAGGCGGGGTCCTGTTCGGTCATACGGCGCCAGTCGACGTCCTTGAGAAATTCCTTTTTGTCGGCGGCGGTCTTCAGCGTTTTTTTCTTGACGGCCGCGTTCAGCGCGCCGAAGGTGCGCTGCATATAGCCGACCGCGTCCGCCGTGTAGTTGGGGTTGTGGTATTTGCCGTGCACGATCATAAAACGCGCGTCGGGGTTGGTCGTGCGGTCGCGCACGTACCCCGCGCCCGCGGCGAGCGGCACGGCCGCGTCGTCGTCGGAATGGGCGAATAAAAAGCGCGATTTTTTCGCGTCGACCGCCGTCAGAGCCGAGGCGTCGGCGTAGGCGGGGTTGGCTTTTTGTTCCAGTTTCACAAGCCGGTTTACGATCAGACCGGCGCAGGGGACCTTGTTGGCTTTCAGCGTCGCCGTCAGCAGGGCGCGCACCGTGACGGGCCCCGAAATGACGACGGTCTTGTCAATATCGTCGCGGTAGTTGCCGATACAGCCCGCGGCGAAACCGCCCCACGAGTGGCCGATGACCGTCAGTTGGCGGTAACGCTCGCGCAGGCCGCGCTCCGTCAGCGCCGTCAGCGCGGCGTCGAGGTCGGCAAGCGACTGGGAAAGGCCGCGTACCGATTCGCCTTCGGAGGCGAAACAGCCGGTGTTGTCCCACGCCAGCACGCAGTAGCCGGCGCGGCAGAGCCGCTCGATCTCACGCATATACGAGAGGTGACCGCCGCCCAAACCGTGGCAGAAGACGATGAGTTCGTCCTCGCGGCAGCCGTCGTACCGGTAGAAAAAGCCGCGCAGTTCGTTTGCGCCTGAGCGGAACGCAAAGGGCTCGGCGTGCAGGCCGGGGAAATCGGCGGCGGTGAAATAGAACAGATACCCCTCGTCGTCGTAACGGTGGACGAAGAGTTTGCGGTATAGGGCTTCAATCGGTCCCATGGCGGCTCCTTTCCTGCGCGCGGAACACGCGCAAAAAGTTTTTGCGGAAAATCAGATCGATCTCGTCGTGCGAAAACCCCTCGTCGCGCAGGGCTTTGTAGAGCAGGTGCGTTTTGGTGCAGTCGCTCATGCCCACGGGGGTGGGGATGCCGTCGAAATCGCCCCCGATGGCGGCGGTCTCGATCCCGCCGACGCGGACGATGTGGCGCAGGTGCCGCACGAGCGCGGGGATCTGATTCTCGCGCGGGTCTTCGCTGACGAAGGCGGGGCAGTAGTTCAAGCCCATCACGCCGCCGTTGTCGCGGAGTTTGCGGATCATGTCGTCGGTCATATTGCGCGGTACGCCGCAGACGGCGCGGGCGTTGCTGTGGCTGGCAACGACGGGCTTTTCGGCGGCGTCCATCACGTCGTAAAACCCCGCGTCGCCCAGGTGCGACACGTCGACCAGCATCCCGAGCGATTGCATTTTTTGCACGACCTCAAAGCCGAAGGGCTTCAGCCCGTGCAGGGTGTCGGGCCGCGGGTCGCCGCGCAGAACGTCGTTCGGGAAGCCGATCTCGTTCTCGTAGTTCCACGTCAGCGTCATCAGCCGCACGCCGCGGTCAAACAGGGTTTGCAGGTTCTCGAGCCGGCCCTCGATCATACTGCCGTCCTCGACGGTCAGCAGGGCGCTCATTTGCCCGCGCTTTTCATTTTCGGCGATCTGCGCCGCGTCGGTGACGGGGGCGATCAGGTCGGCGTTCTCGGCCATGGCGCGGTCGAAGCGGTCGACAAAGTGCAGGCAGGTGTCCCAAAG
>CADBON010000048.1 GCA_902796315.1 Oscillospiraceae bacterium
ACTCGCTCAAGCGGTTCGACACGGTCTATCCCGCCTGCGGCAGTTCCAACAGCGCCGCCGAAATGACGCCCGACGAGGTGTACCGCTTTGCGAACGCCCTCGGCTGGGTGGACGTCTGCAAACCGAGGGAGGAAGTACTATGAGTTTCGACGCCGAACAAGTGAAAAATGATTTGATTGCGTGGATTCGCGACTGGTTCGCGCAAAACGGCCCGGGCTGCAAGGCGGTGCTGGGCGTCAGCGGCGGCAAAGACAGCTCGGTCGTGGCGGCGCTGTGCGCCGAAGCGCTGGGCCGCGAGAACGTCGTGGGCGTGCTGATGCCCAACGGCGAGCAGTTCGATATCGACGTGTCGCGCGATTTGGTCGCCACGCTCGGCATTGAAAGCCGCGAGATCAATATCAAAGACAGTTACGACGGCCTGCTTGCCCAACTGGACGCAAGCGGTCTTGCGCTGACCGACCAGGCGCGCATCAACCTGGCGCCGCGCCTGAGAATGGCGGCGACCTATCTGGTGTCGCAGTGCGTGAACGGCCGCGTCGCCAACACCTGCAACCTCAGCGAAGACTGGGTGGGCTACGCCACCCGCTACGGCGACGGCGCGGGCGATTTTTCGCCGCTGTCGCGCCTGACCGTGCAGGAGGTCAAGGCCGTCGGCCGCGCGCTCGGCCTGCCCGATCGCTTTATCGAAAAGCCGCCCATCGACGGGCTGTGCGGCAAGACTGACGAGGATAACCTCGGCTTTACCTACGCCGTGCTGGATCGCTATATCCGCGAGGGCGTCTGCGAGGACCCCGCCACGAAGGAAAAGATCGACCGCATGCACAAAAACAGCCGCTTCAAACTGGAACTGATGCCTGTCTTCGAGTACGAGCCGTGACCGCAATTGGCGAAATGAATTGCGCCTGACGGCGCGTGAATTGACGTTCCGTCGTGAATTGTGCCTTCGGCACGTGAATTGCCCTGCGGGGCATAAAGCGCAATTCCATTCATGGCGAAGCCAAATCATGCCGCACAGCGGCAATTCATGACGGCAAAGCCGTCAATTCATGAAAAATACAAGCCGAGAAAAACGATTGTTTCAATCCTTTTCTCGGCTTGTTTTCTTTTATGCCGCGTCCTTGGGCGGTTTCGGCTTTTTGTCTTTTTTGCGCCCGATCTTGTTGAGCACGGTCACCATCAGCGCGATCACGCCGATGACGACGAAAATGCCGATCAGGCCGACGGCGCTCATCAGCAGCGCGTTGATAAAATCGCTGCCGCTGCGGGCATACGCCTCGCGCAGCGCGGCCTGGGTGGTTTCGGCGCTCAGCAGCAGGCCGACGCCGAGGATCAATCGCTGTAACATCGTACCGCCCCCTTATACGTTAAAGAAGTTCAGAATGATGCCGCCCGCCAGTACCGAGGCGATCTGGCCCGAGACGTTCACGCCCGTGGCCTGCATCAGAATGAAGTTTTGTTTGTCTTCGTGTAGCGCCATTTTGTGCACCACGCGCGAACTCATCGGGAACGCCGAAATGCCCGCGGCGCCGATCATCGGGTTGATCTTTTTGCCCTTGGGCAAAAAGACGTTCAACAGTTTTGCGAACAGCACGCCGCCCGCGGTGTCGAAAATGAACGCGACCAGACCCAGACCGAGGATCATCAGCGTCTGCCACCGCAGGAACTTTTCGGCCTGCATATTAAAGGCGACCGTGATACCCAAAAAGATGGTGATGATATTGGCCAGGGCGTTCTGCGCCGTCTCCGAGAGCGAATCCAGCACGCCGCACTCGCGCAGCAGGTTGCCGAACATCAAAAAGCCGACCAGCGCGACCGCCTTGGGCGACACGATGCCCGCGATCAGCGTGACGAAGATCGGGAACAAAATGCGCGTGCGTTTGGAGATGGAGGCCGCCGTGTACTTCATGTGGATCATCCGCTCTTTTTTCGTGGTCAGCAGGCGGATGACCGGGGGTTGGATGATGGGCACGAGCGCCATATACGAGTAGGCGGCGACGATGATCGCGCCCGTGAACTGTGAATGCAGGGTGTTGGCGACGAAGATGGAGGTCGGGCCGTCCGCCGCGCCGATGATGGCGATACTGGCGGCGTCCGCGATCGGGAAGCGCAGCAGCGTAGCCATGCTGAAGGTGAAAAAGATGCCGAACTGTGCCGCCGCGCCGAAGAGCATAAGCTTGGGGTTCGACAGCAGCGGGCCGAAATCGATCATCGCGCCGATGCCGATAAACAACAGCAGCGGGAACAATTCGTTGGCGATGCCCGCATCATACAAAATGCGGATGGCGCCGTCGGTTTCGTCAATCGCGCCCGAAAGGGGAATGTTGACGAGGATGGTGCCGAAACCCATGGGCAGCAGCAGCGAGGGTTCCATCTCTTTTTTGATGGCCAAAAAGATGAGCGTGCCGCCGATGATCCACATCACGGCGTACATCAGCCACAAATTCCACGGGATGGTGCCCCAGTGCTGGACGATGCCGGCCAGACTGTCAAAAAAGTTCATAGTGTTCCTCCGTTTCGGCTTCGGTCAAGGGAAGCCAACGAAAAAATTGTACCACACTTTCGGCGGTTTTGCAAGATATCCCGCCGTCAGGTCAGCAGGTCGGGCGGCAGGTGCGGCGTTTCGTTCATCGAGAAAAAGCGTATGCGCCGCAAATCGTCCTCGACAAAGAACTCGAACCGGTTGAAGCAGGCGTTGTATTGGCTGATAATGACCTCGCGGCGCGCCGGCATGCCGGTCAGGCGCCGGATTAAAAGGCCGTTATACATCGCGTGCGCCGCCACAAGAACGGTCAGTTCGTTTTCGCACGTTTCGTGCCCGTCACTTTGCTCGCGGCGGGTGAAGCCGCTTTCAAAGGCGGGGGCGTACGCGCAGATCTGCAGCGCGGCGTCGGCGCGTTCCTCATCGTTCGCGTAGCCGGGGCCGATGGTCAGCCCCTCGATCGACAGGTGCGGGTACACGGCGCGCAGTACGTCCGCCGACTGCACCCAGTCGTCGTGCGTTCCCCGCTCCGCCAACTGCGGCAGTACGGTGATCGGCAAGTCGCGGTCCTGCGCACGGGCGACCGCGGCGGCCGTTTCCACCGCGCGGGTGAGATGGCTTGCGTAAATGCGGTCGATCTTGACGGTGCGCAGATACTCGCCCAGCAGGCGCGCCTGCTCGCGGCCGCATTCGGTCAAGCGGGGATCGTCGCTGTCGCGGCCGACCTGCGCTTCACTCTGCCCGTGGCGTACCAGTATCAGTTTCATACCGTTCCCTCCCTTACCGCTATCGTATCACAAAATCCCCCGCGGTGCAATGCGTTTCGGTTGAAAACAGGTAAAAAGTATGGTAGAATAACCGCAGAACGGGGGTGGAGGTATGATCGGTTATAAAAACGCGCGTATCTGGACTGAAAACGGCTTTATCCGCGGCGGGTTTTCCGTGGCGGAGGGGCGGTTTTGCGGCGTCGGCGCCGAACGGGCGGACGCCGTTGACCTCGGCGGCGCGACGGTACTGCCGGGCCTTGTGGATATCCACGTCCACGGCTGCGGCGGCGCGGCGTTTTCCGACGGGGATCACGACGGCGACGTGCGCATGGCGCGCGCCCTTGCCCGCCGGGGCGTCACCTCGTTTGCCCCTGCGACCGAGACCCTGCCTTACGACGTGATTTCCGCTGCCCTCGAAGCCGGTCTGCGTCTGCACAAAACGCCTGTCAAGGGCGCCGCACGGCTGTTGGGCGTCAATCTCGAGGGGCCGTTTTTCAGCCCCGCCAAAAAGGGCGCGCAAAACCCCGCCTATCTGCGGGATCCCGATTTCGCCGCCTTCAAACAACTGTATGACGACTGCGAGGGGTTGATTCGTCTGGCCGACGTCGCGCCGGAACTGCCCGGCGGTCTTGACTTTATACGCGCGGCCGCGGCGTGCTGCACCGTGTCGCTCGCCCATACCGACGCCCCTTACGACGTCGCCCGCGCCGCCTTCAACGCGGGTGCGACGCACGTCACCCATCTCTGGAACGCCATGCCCCGCTTTCTGAGCCGCGAACCGGGCGTGATCGGCGCCGCCGCGGAGGATGCGCGCGTCACCGCGGAACTCATCTGCGACGGTCATCACGTCCATCCCTCGGCCGTGCGCGCCACCTTCAAACTCTTCGGCGCGGATCGGCTCTGCCTGGTTTCCGACGCCCTGCGCTGCTGCGGTCTGCCCGAGGGCGATTACGACAGCGGCGGCCTGCGCGTCACCCAGCGCGACGGTGTGGCCCGCCTTGCGGACGGTACCATCGCCGGCGCCGCAAGCGACCTGTGGACGGATCTTCGCAACGCCGTGGCCTTTGGTGTACCGGCGGAGGACGCCGTGCGTGCCGCAGCGCTCACCCCCGCGCGCGAGATCGGCGCGGACGCTTGCGTCGGTTCGATTGCCGACGGCAAGTACGCCGATTTCGTGATCTGCGACGAAACGCTTGACCGCAAGGCCGTCTACATCGGCGGCGAGCCGGTGAGCGACCTTCCGTAAAGAAGGCCGCTCAATGAAATCCACCCTTTCAGGGTGGGTGAAATCGCCTGCGGCGGTGAAATTGCCCTGTGGGCAGTGAAATGCGCCTCGACGGCGCGTGGGTGGATTTTATTTCATATTGAGCGAAGCGAGATATTTCATGCCGCAGGTATTTCATATTGCGCAGCAATATTTCATTATGACAGACCGACAATCGGTCTGTTTTTTTGTTTGTTTAGCACTCACATTTGTAGAGTGCCAAAGTTAACAAATCGTTCATATTAGTATAACGCATTCTTAACAGGGGCAGATTATACTGGTGTCAGAAATTGAGAAAAGGAAGTGATGCCGATGAAGCAGACGTTCCGCGGGGCCGCAAGGCAGTCGGCGTCCCGCCGCGAAGAACACGCCGGCAAACACCAATTTTAATGATTTAGGAGGAATCGATTATGTTTGGACTTACACCTTATGAACGCAAAAATGGCCATCTGGTCAATTACGACCCCTTCAAAGAGATGGAGGATATGGAACGCGCCCTCTGGGGCGGTGATTGGATGAAGAGTTTTCGCACCGACGTCCGCGAAACGGACGATGCATTTATTCTGGAGTCCGATCTGCCGGGCTTTAAGAAAGAGGACATCACCGTGGACGTGAACGGCGATTACCTCACCGTCTCCGCCGAGCGTAAGAACAACACGGAAGAAAAGGACGACAAGGGCAACTTCATCCGCCGCGAGCGCAGCTACGGCAAGTTCCAGCGCTCGTTCGACGTCAGCGACGTCGACGTCGCCAAGATCGAGGGCGAATACACCGACGGTGTGCTCAAACTCACCCTGCCCAAGCGCACGGCCGCGCCCGAGGCGCAAAAGCGCATCGAACTGAAATAAGCGTTCGGTCAATCCACCGCCGGTTCGGAGTTTTCCGGACCGGCGGTTTTCTTTTTGCCGCCGACTCGCCCGCAAAAAGGGGCGTGCGGCTTTACTTTTTTCTTCCTTTCCGTTATAATACAAAAAGACGTTTTCAAACGGAGGGAAACTCTTGAAAGACCTGTTCCGCTATCTGAAATATTACCGCAAAGAGAGCGTTTTGGCGCCGCTGTTCAAGCTGTGCGAAGCGCTTTTAGAGCTGTTCGTGCCGCTGGTGGTCGCGTCCGTCATCGACGTCGGCATCGCGAACGGCGACCGCGGGTACGTGCTGCGCTGCTGTCTCGGCCTTCTCGCGCTCGGCGTGGTGGGGCTCGGCTTTTCGGTCACGGCGCAGTATTTCGCCTCGCGGGCGGCCGTCGGTTCGGTCGCAAAGTTAAAAAGCGCGCTGTTTGGGCACGTGCAGTCCCTTTCTTACGCCGAACTGGATTCACTCGGCACGGCCACGCTGATCACGCGGCTGACGAGCGACGCCAACCAGGTGCAGACGGGCGTCAATCTGACGCTGCGCCTCTTGCTTCGTTCGCCCTTTGTGGTCTTCGGCGCCATGATCATGGCGTTCACGGTGGACGTCAGGGCGGCGGTGATTTTCGCCGTCGTTATCCCTGCGCTCTCGCTTGTGGTCTTCGGCATTATGCTGTTGACCCTGCCGCTTTACAAACAGGTACAGCAGCGGCTGGACGCCGTTCTGCTCAAAGCGCGCGAAAACCTTACGGGCGTGCGCGTGCTGCGCGCCTTCCGCAAAGAGGAAGATGAAAACGCCGACTTCTGCGCCCGCAACGACGCGCTGACCGCCCTGCAGAAAAGGGTCGGCCGCCTGTCGGCGCTGCTGGGGCCGCTGACTTACGTACTGCTCAACGTTGCGATCATCGCCCTGCTGCAGACCGGTGCAGCACGTATCAACGGCGGCGATTTGACGCAGGGGCAAATGGTCGCGCTCTATAACTATATGTCGCAGATCCTGGTCGAACTGATCAAACTTGCGAATCTGATCCTCAACGTCACGCGGTCGGTA
>CADBON010000049.1 GCA_902796315.1 Oscillospiraceae bacterium
AAGGTCTTGCCGTTGACGCCGCCGGTGAAAAAGTATTGGCGTTGGGCGGTGTCGCCGAGCGCTTTCCACTTCGTACCGTTTCTGACGAACACGCGGTACGCGGAAGCGCCGTCAAACGCCGTCCAATCCAAACGAAAACCCTTGACGGTCGGCAGAATGGCGGTCACGACGGGGTATTGCTCACCTTCCGCCGCGGCCTGAACCGTCGCGGCGGGAAAGGCGATGGCCGCCGTCAGCAAAAAGGCACACACCAAAGACAGAATACGCTTCCACATACAGGAACATCCTCCACATTCACAAAAGTAACGGTACGGGCGTTATTTCGCCACGATATTGATGATACGTCCGGGGACGTAGATCTCTTTAAGGATCTGTTTGCCCTCGAGCTGGGCGGTAATGGCGGCCTTGCCGGCGGCGATCGCCTCGTCGGCGGTCGCGTCACGCGGAATGGTGACCGTGGCGCGCAGTTTGCCGCAGACCTGGACGGGCACCTCGATGGTCGCGTCGACGGTCTTGCTTTCGTCATAGGCGATCCACTTGCCGTCGGCCAGCATCCCCTCGCCGCCGATGCGCTCCCAAATCTCTTCGCAGACGTGGGGCGCGAACGGGTCGAGCATGGTCACAAATGCCTTGAGTTCGCCGCGGGTGACGCTGCCCTTGTCGGTGATCTTGTTGAGCAGGGTCATCAGCGCGGCGATGGCGGTATTGAACTTCATCGCCTCGATATCGTCGGAAACCTTTTTCGCCGTCTTGTGGAAGGCGATCTCCAGATCGGGGCTGTAACCGTCGCCGTCGGTGACGATCTCCTGCAGATTCCAGACGCGGTCGATAAAGCGCTTGCAGCCCTTGACGCTGGTCTCGCTCCACGGGGCGGCCTTTTCATAGTCGCCCATAAAGAGGACGTAGGTGCGCAGCACGTCGGCGCCGAGCGCGTCGACCACCTCGTTCGGGTCGACGACGTTGCCCTTGGACTTGCTCATCTTGTCGCCGTCCGGCCCCAGAATCAGGCCCTGGGCGGTGCGCTTGGCGTAGGGCTCGGGGAACGGGACCTCGCCGATATCATAAAGGAAACGGTGCCAGAAACGGGAATAGATCATGTGGCGGGTGACGTGCTCCATACCGCCGTTGTACCAGTCGACCTGTCCCCAATACTTCAGTTTGTCAAAATCGGCAAAGCGCTGATCGTTGTGGGGATCGATATAGCGCAGGAAGTACCACGACGACCCCGCCCACTGGGGCATGGTGTCGGTCTCGCGCCGCGCATCCGCGCCGCACTTGGGGCACTTGCACTGAACGAAACTGTCGATCTTCGCCAGCGGGCTTTCGCCGTCGGAGCCGGGCTGAAAATCCTTGACCGCGGGCAGCTTGAGCGGCAACTGATCGTACGGCACGGGTACCATGCCGCAATGCGGGCAATGAACGATGGGGATGGGCTCGCCCCAATAGCGCTGGCGGTTGAAGGCCCAATCCTTCATCTTGTACTGAACGCCCTTTTCGCCGATGCCCTTCTCCTCGAGGAAGGCGAGCATTTTTTCGATAGAGGTCTTTTTGTCGGTCAGACCGTTGAGGAAGTCGGAGTTGACCATCTCGCCGTCGCCGGCGTAGGCCTCTTTGGAAATGTCGCCGCCCTTGATGACCTCGATGATGTCGATGCCGAACTTCTGCGCAAACTCATAGTCGCGCTGATCGTGGGCGGGCACCGCCATAATGGCGCCGGTGCCGTAGCCCATCATGACGTAGTCGGAGATATAGACCGGGATCTCTTTCCCGTTGACGGGGTTGACGGCCGAAAAACCGCTCAGCCGCACGCCGGTTTTCTCTTTGACAAGCTGGGTACGCTCAAACTCGGTCTTTTTGGCGCATTCGGCGCGGTAGGCGCGCACCTCGTCCATATTGGCGATCTTGTCGGCGTATTTGTCGATCAAGGGATGTTCGGGCGCCATGACCATAAAGGTCACGCCGAAGAGCGTGTCGGGACGCGTGGTATAGATGCGCAGCGTTTCGTCGGTGCCGGCCACGGCAAAATTGACGAACGCGCCGGTGGACTTGCCGATCCAGTTCACCTGCTGCTGTTTGACGTTGGGCAGGTAATCGACGGTCTCAAGGCCCTCAAGCAATTTGTCGGCGTACGCGGTGATGCGCAGGTACCAGACGTCTTTGCTCTTTTGCACGACCTCGCTGTGGCAGATGTCGCAATGGCCGCCCTGGCTGTCCTCGTTGGAAAGGACGACCTTGCAGGACGGGCAATAGTTGACCAGGGTCTTGTCACGGAAGACAAGGCCGTGTTCAAACATTTTGAGGAAGATCCACTGGGTCCACTTATAGTAATCCTCCTGCGTGGTGTCGATCACGCGGGTCCAGTCGAACGAGAAGCCGACCTTTTTGAGCTGGGAGGTAAACTTTTCGATATTGCGGTCAGTCACGACGCGCGGGTGCAGACCCGTTTTGATGGCGTAATTCTCGGTCGGCAGGCCGTAAGCGTCAAAGCCGATGGGGAACAGGACGTTATAGCCCTGCATACGGCGTTTGCGCGAGATGACCTCAAGACCGCTGTACGCCTTGATATGGCCGACGTGCATCCCCGCGCCGCTGGGGTACGGGAACTCTACCAGCGCGTAAAACTTCGGCTTGTCGGAACCGTCAACGGCGTGAAAAACGCCGCTGTCTTCCCAGCGCTGCTGCCATTTCTTCTCAACGGAAGTAAAATCGTAATCCACTGTGCTCACCCCTTTATGTCGGTCGCCAAAAGTTCCTGAACATCGATCTTTTTGCCGTCGTCCCAAAGCCGCTCAAGGTTGTAGAAATTGCGCGTTTCGGGGAGGAAGATATGGACGACGATGCCCTTATACTCCAGCAAGATCCAGCCCGTGGCGCGGCCCTCGATATGATCGGCCTTGATGCCGCGCTGTTCGAGCTGGTACTCGACCTCGTCGGCAAGCGCCTTGACGTGGGTGTTGCTGGTGCCGGAGGCAATGATGAAATAATCCGCGACGATGGAAAGTTCGTCGATGCGGATAATTTGAATATCCATTGCTTTTTTGTCATCGAGAATGGTAGCGATTGTTTTCACGGTGTCCAGTGCCATTTAGTTTTCCTCCTTACGGGCCGTGTGCATGACGGCTTCATTATATGCGTCGATGGTGTCGGGGTGGATGGGGTTCGCCTTGTCGGCGAGTTCTTTGACGGTGAAGGCAAGCCCCTCGACGATGGCCTCCTCCAGCGAGCGCGCGGCCGTGGCGCGCATATGGTCAACGCCCGGATAGTCGCGGTCGGCGCTGATGAAATCGGCGATAAACACGATTTTTTCCGCCAGCGTCATTTGCGCGCGCCCCGTCGTGTGGTAACGGATGGCGTTCAGAATCTCGGGATCGGTGATCTGCAATTCGCGCTCGGCGTACAGCGCGCCGCACATGGCGTGGTACAGTTTGGGCGCCGCCAGTTCGACGGGCGTCAGCGAAAGTCCGTTACCGAGCATATACTGCAGCTGCTCGCCCGGAGGCGTATCTTTGCACACGTCGTGCAAGAGGCCCGTGGTGTAGGCCTTTTCGGGGTCGCCGCCATAGTGCAGCGCCAACTGCCGCGCGCTGTCGGCAACGGCCAGCGAATGGCGGAAGCGACGTTCGCTCAATCGTTCTTTCAAAAGGCGGACGTATTCGCCGTTGGGATAGCGGTACAGCCCCTTTTCGCGGATATACGACGCGACGGCGGGGTCAAGGAAGTTCTGCGCGGCATCGCCGTCAATGGCGGCGCGAAGTTCGGTCGAACTGATTTCCAGCGGCTCGCTTTCGGAAACATGATACCGACCTTCGTCCAAGTGCAGCACGTCGCGGGCGTAGCGCCGCATTTCCCCGAGCCGCGCACGGTCGCCGGTGCGGCACGCGCCGACGGGAATGACCTGTTGCAGCAGGGCCGCGCTCTCGTACCAGTCGGCGAGCGTCAGAAACATATCGTCGCCGGTAAAGAGATAGAGGTCGTCGCCGGGGAACTCCGCGCGCAATTCGCGGACGGTGTCGACGGTATAACTTTTACCCCCGCGCGCAAATTCGAGATCGCGCACCTCGAACAGAGGCGGCGGAAACGCCAGGCGGCACATGGCGAGCCGATCCGCGGCCGAGGCGCAGGCGCCGTCTTTGAACGGCGACGTGCCGGCGGGGATGATCAGCACACGCTCGATGCCGAGTTCGCGCGCAAGCGTTTCGGCCAGCCGTCTGTGCCCTTTGTGCGGCGGGTCGTAACTGCCGCCGTAGATGCCGATTTTCGTACGATCACCTCAATGTCAATACATCGTAACGCTTTCAAGTTCGAGCCGCCCGCGGTAGGACGTGATTTTGACCTTGACGCGCGTGACCTCGATCGGGTTGAGTTTGACGATGCGTTTATACCCGATCACGCCGCCCTTGTAAACGCGCTTGAATTTGCCGCTGCCGTCGTCGAGATAGACCTCAAAACTCTCGACGTGCTGGCCGTTCGCGATATGCTCCTGCAGAACGACGCGGTCAAACATATCCTTTTCGGAAAGGGTGATGATCAGTTCGGGCTCGGCGTCCCCTTCCGCGGGGCGCCAGGTCAGATTCTCGTCCTTATCGAGAAGATTGGCGGCGGCGTACTCGTCAGAGAGGGTGCTGCTGGCCTCCATAGCGCCGATCTGCGAAACGCGGTAGGCGTAATGGTGTTTGAGGTCATAGCCGAACGCCTTGAGGATCTGCATATCCATATTGGAGAACTTGCCGTTCTTCATCGGCGGCACGCCGATCATCAGCGCGCAGTTGGCGCCGACGGTTTTGAGATAGAGTTTGATGAGTTTATCTTTGGTCTTGGCGGTGTACTCGTCGTCCTTGTGGTAGTACCAGCGGTCGCGCAGGGACACGCAGACCTCGCAGGGGTACCAGATAAAGTCGGACTCTTTTTTGATGGCCTTGCGCGAGCCGAGATCCAGTTCGTACTTTTCCTCTTTGCGGCGTTTCTTTTTGTCGGGCTCGTCCGGCGCGTCGATGGCGTGATAGATGCTGTAACGCTCGGGGACGACGCTCCACTCGTTCTCGCGGATAACGCCCCACTCGTTGCCGTACCAGCGCACGTCGGGGCCGACCAGGGTGATGACCGCGCCGGGCTGGCACTCGCGCACCACTTCGTAATAGCCGCGCCAGTCATATTCCTGCACGTTGCCCTTTTTGTCGGGTTCGGCAAGGCCGTCGAAACGGACGCAGAAAAACTCGCCGTAATTCGTCAGCACCTCGCGCAGGAGTTTTTTGAAATACTCGTTATAGAGTTCGCCCGAACCGTACAGTTTGCTGTGGCGGTCCAGCGGCGAAATGGCGATGCCGAATTTCAAACCCTGCCGACGGCACTCGTCGGAAAGGCGCCGCACGATGTCGCGGTCGTCGGTTTCCCAATTCTCGGAAGCAGCGACGCTGTAGGAGCAGATGTCCGACGCCCAGAGGCAAAAGCCGTCGTGATGCTTGACGTTGAGCACCATGCCCTTGAAGCCGGCGTCCTTGAAAAAGGTCACCCACTCCGCTTCGTCAAACTCGTCGGGCTGGAAGTTGAGCGGATTGACGGTACCGTCGGTCCACTCGCCGTTCACGACCGTGGCAAGGCCGAAATTGATGAAGCCGTAAAACTCCGTTTTTTGCCAGTTGAGTTGTCTTTCGGAGGGCTTGACCTCCGCCGCGAGCTCATAGGGTTGCATGGCAAAAATCCTTTCGTGTGATCAGTCGTTGTTGGTGGCGACAACGTCGACGCCCAGGCCGCAGATATCTTTCACGACCACGTCGCCGATCGCGACGGGCGCTTGCAGGGTAACGGCGTTGATCACCTGCATACAGTCGAACATCTTCTCTTTCGGGATGGGCGCGGCGGTCTTGACGGGCACGACCGGATGGACGCCGCCCTCGACCTTGACGCTGGTGGTCAGACTGCGCACGGGGTGCGTGACCTCGGTGCGGGCGTACGCCTCGCCGCGCGGGCAGGTGTTGCCCGTGACGCCGACAACTTCGCCGGCGTCGTTCAATTCCACCTCGATCGGGCAGCCGATGGGGCAGGCAATGCAAACCAGATTCCGTTTCATATCGGCGCCTCCTTATTCTTCAATGCCGACGACGATCTCGTCGCCCTCGTTCATAGCGGCCAACTGTTCCTCGGTGAGGGTCACGTTTTCCATCTCGCCGGGAGCAAGTTTCGGGCGCTTGCGGGAAAGCAGGGTCTGCCCGTTGCAGGTGACCGTGACTTTGGCGTTGCGATAGACCTGGCCGACGCGGAAGTACAGTTTGACCTTTTCGCCGCCGCGGACGTTCACGCGCTGCGGCACGATATAGCGCACGCCGTTCACGCCTTTGGTGGCGGCGTAAGCACCGCCCTTCTTTTTGCCGAAGATATAATTCGCGGCGCCCTTGCCGGCGATCTTGCTCTCTTCGGTGACGTAGTCGACCAGATCGTGGACCTGCAGGACGTTGCCGCAGGCGAAGATGCCGGGATGCAGGGTTTCGCGGTACTCGTCGACAACGGGACCTTTGGTGACGTTGTCAAGCGGTACGCCCACGCCTTTGGAAAGTTCGTTTTCGGGGATCAGACCGACGGAGAGCATCAGCGTATCGCACGGGATATACTGCTCGGTGCCGGGGATGGGCTGCAAGCGCTCGTCCACGTCGGCAATGGTCACGCCCTCAAGCCGCTCTTTGCCGTGGGTCTCGACGACGGTGCAGCTCAGGCGCAGGGGGATATTGAAATCTTCCAGGCACTGCACGATGTTGCGCTGCAGGCCGCTGGAATAGGGCATGAGTTCGCAGACGACCTTGACCTCGGCGCCCTCAAGTGTCATGCGGCGCGCCATGATAAGCCCGATGTCACCCGAACCAAGGATGACGACCTTTTTGCCGGGCATATAGCCGTCGATATTGACGTACTTCTGCGCGGTGCCCGCGGTCATAATGCCGCTGGGACGGGTGCCGGCGATGGAGAGCGCGCCGCGGGGCCGCTCGCGGCAGCCCATGGCGAGCACCACGGCCGTCGCCCGGATCTGCATCAGGCCCTGTGTTTTATTGACGGCGGTCACGACGTTGGCGTCGGAAATATCAAGCACCATCGTGTCGCACATCACGTCGATGTCGGTCTGTTGCACCTCGCGGATAAAGCGCCCGGCGTACTCGGGGCCGGAGAGTTCCTCGCCGAAATAGTGAAGGCCGAAGCCCGTGTGGATGCACTGTTCCAAAATACCGCCGAGAGATTCGGCGCGTTCGAGGATGACGATTTTGGCAACGCCCTCCTCTTTTGCCTGCAATGCGGCCGCCATTCCGGCGGGGCCGCCGCCGACAACCACAAGATCGTACTGTAACACGTGCCTCGCCTCCTTACTTCGTTCTGTCAAACATAATGTTCGAGCCGCCGCCGAACTTGGTGATCTCGTTCATCTCAACGCCGAGTTCGCGGGCGAGCAGTTCCACGACCTTGCTGCCGCAGAAACCGCCCTGACAGCGTCCCATTCCGGCGCGGGTGCGGCGCTTGACGCCGTCGACGTCGCGGGCGCCCGCGGGGCCGCGGATGGCGTCGAGGATTTCGCCCTCGGTGACCGTCTCACAGCGGCAGACGATGCGGCCGTATGCGGGATCTTTCGCGACGAGCGCGGCGCGCTCTTCGGTGCTCATATTGCGGAAGCGCACGGGTTCGGGCCGGACGGGGTCAAACGCGGCGTTCTCGGCGAAACCGCCGCCGACGCGCTGCAGAATGGCCGCAACGCCCTCGGCGATAGCGGGCGAGGCGGACAGGCCCGGACTCTCGATCCCCGCGACGTTGATGAAGTGATGGTTGACCGCGGAGGGGCCGATGATGAAATCGTCGCTCGCGAGGTGGGCGCGGTTGCCGGCAAAGGAGGTGATGGCCTCACGCATATTCAGACCGGCCACGCTCTTGGTCGCCTTGGAAACGACCGTGGCCAGTCCCTCGGCGGTGGTGGCGACGTCGTCGCCGTCGGGAATATCGTCGGCGGTGGGACCGACGATAAGGTTGCCGTCGACCGTCGGGGAAACCAGCACGCCCTTGCCCATCACGGTGGGGCATTGGAAAACGGTGTGCGACACGAGAGCGCCCTGCGATTTGTCGAGCAGGTAATACTCGCCGCGGCGGTTGATGACGGTGATGGAATCGTCGCCGATCATGGCGGCGACCTCGCCCGCGTGCACGCCGGCGGCGTTCACGACGTAAGCGGCCTCGATCAAGCCCCGGGAGGTGGTGAGCGTAAACCCGTCGCCGTCGGGAGCGATGGCGGTGACCTCGCAGTTGCGCAGGAACTCGGCGCCGTTGGCGACGGCGTTCTCGACGGCCGCGATGGTCAACTCGTACGGGCAGACGATGGCGGAGGTGGGCGCATACAGCGCGGCAACGGCCGTTTCGCCGATATGGGGCTCTTTGGCGACGAGTTCGTCGCGGTTCAAGATCTCAAGCCCCGGCACGCCGTTCTGTTCGCCGCGGGCCAGCAGGGCGCCGAGGGAACTGATCTCCTCTTCCGAAAAGGCCAGCACGAGCGCGCCGTTGTTTTTGTAGGGCACGTGCAGGTCGGCGCAGACGGCGGGCATCAATTCGACGCCGCGCATATTGTAGCGGGCCTTCAGCGTGCCCGGCAGGGCGTCAAACCCGGCGTGCACGATGGCGCTGTTGGCTTTGGTGGTGCCCATGGCGCAGTCGTTTGCGCGCTCCAGAAGGGCGACCCTGAGGTCGTACTTCGTGAGTTCGCGGGTGATCAACGCCCCGCAAACCCCGGCGCCGATTACGGCAACATCAAACTTCATTGTCACTTCTCCTTAAAACTTTATTATAAGATACATATTGTAAGTCATATAGATTCAGTATAACACAGAGATTTCATAAATACAAGTAGCGCGGACAATTTCCCGCCAAGAAAAAACCGCCGTTCCGTGAGGAACAGCGGTTCGAAAAACGGGGATCAGTATTCAAACTCGCCTTCAAAGACCGTAACGGCCTCGCCGGTGAGCATCACGCGCTCGGGCGTGTAATTGACGACCAGTTCACCGCCCGCGACCTTGACGTGGACGTCCGTCCCCGGGTCGCACAGGCCGTTGCGAACGGCGGCCGCGACCGCGGCGCAGGCGCCCGTGCCGCAGGCGAGGGTTTCGCCGTTGCCGCGCTCCCACACGCGCATACGCAGCGTGGTGCGGTTGACCGGCAGAACGAACTCGGTATTGACGCGCTCCGGGAAGAGGGGCGCGTACTCGAACAGCGGGCCGACGGTCGGCACGTCAAGCACGTCAAGCCCTTTGCAGAAGACGACGCAATGGGGGTTGCCGACGGAAACGCAGGTCACGCGGTACGCCTCTCCCCCGACGGTCAGCGGGGCGTCGATCAGTTCGCTCTCGTCGCAGGCGGCGGGCAGGGCGGCCGCCGAAAAATCGGCGCGACCCATATCCACCGCGACGGAACTGACCTTGCCGTCACGCAGGAAAAGCTGCAGCGAATGGATGCCGCTGGCGGTCTCGACCGTCATGGTCTCGCTTCGGACAAGCCCCTTGTCATAGAGGTACTTGCCCACGCAGCGGACGTTGTTGCCGGCCATTCTCCCCTCGCTGCCGTCACGGTTGAACGAGCGCATTTTGGCGTCCGCAACGACGGACTGCTCGATCAGCACGATGCCGTCGCCGCCGATGCCGTAATGGGGCGTGCACAGGCTGACGCAGAGCGATTCGGGGCAGGTGACCTTGCCGTCGAAATTCTCGATGAAGATATAGTCGTTGCCGCAGGAGTGCATCTTGGAGAACGGGATCTTTTGCCGCCAGTGGCGCATGTGGTTGATATCCACCAACTCGGTATTGCCGGCGTTGTAGCGGCTGGCGATGATCTCGGCCAGGGCGTTGGCGGTGTCGATGGAGGTCAGGCACGGCACGCCGAGCTGCATGGCGCGGCGGTGCAGCACGCGGAAATCGCCGACCGTGGCGTCCTTGACGGCGCCGGTGTAGATGACGGTGCCGATCTTGCCGGATTCCATCAGGTCGATGATCTCGCTGCCGGAGTCCACGTTGGCGACCGTGTGCACCTCGACGCCCAGCGCGGCGATGGCGCGGGCGGTGGTGGTCGTGGCGTAGAGCGTCATGCCGAGGTCGCCGAAGCGTTTGGCGACGGAGCCGATCTCGTCGTTGTCGGAATCGTCGACGCTGAACAGCACGCCGCCGGGCTGCCCGACGGGCGGCATCCGGAAGCCGGCCGCGCTCAACCCCTTGAACAGCGCTTCGGACGTGGTTTTGCCGATGCCCAGCACTTCGCCCGTGGACTTCATCTGCGGGCCGAGAATGGCGTCGGCGTCGCTGATCTTTTCAAACGAAAAGACGGGGACCTTCGCCGCGTAGTACGGGGGCGTGCGGTACAGGCCCGTGCCGTAGCCGAGGGCGGGCAGTTTTTCGCCCAGCATCACGCGCGAGGCAAGATCGACCATCGGCACGCCCGTCACCTTGCTGATATACGGCACGGTGCGCGACGCGCGCGGGTTGACCTCGATCACGTACAGTTCGTCGTCGTAGATGAGGTACTGGATATTGACCAATCCCTTGGTACCGAGCGCGAGCGCGAGCTGTTCGGAACTGTCGCAGATGCGCTTGAGGAAGCGGTCGGTCAGATTGTACGGCGGGTAGACGGCGATGGAATCGCCGCTGTGAACGCCCGCCCGCTCGATATGTTCCATAATGCCCGGGATCAGTACGTTTTCGCCGTCGGAAATAACGTCCGCTTCCAGTTCGACGCCGGGCATATACTTGTCGACCAGCACGGGGTTCTCGATGCCGCCGGCAAGGATGCGGTTCATATACTCCAGCGTCTGTTCGCGGGAGCGGGAGATGGTCATATTCTGCCCGCCGATCACGTAGGAGGGGCGCAGCAGCACCGGGTAGCCGAGCTCTTCGGCGGCGGTGACCGCTTCCTCGACCGTGACGGCGCCGCGGCCCTTCGGACGGCGGATGCCGAACGTTTCGAGCAGGGCGTCGAAGCGTGCGCGGTCCTCGGCAATATCGATGCCCTCGGCGGAGGTGCCGAGAATGGGGATGCCCGCGCGGTCAAGGAACGCCGTCAGCCGGATGGCGGTCTGACCGCCGAACGCCACCACGACGCCGACCGGCTGTTCCGCCTCGATCACGCCCATGACGTCCTCGGGACAGAGCGGCTCGAAATAGAGGCGGTCGGCGGTGTCGTAATCGGTGGAGACGGTCTCGGGGTTATTGTTGATCAAAACGACCTCATAACCCATCTCGCGCAGGGTGCTGACGCACCGCACGGAGCTGTAATCGAACTCGATGCCCTGCCCGATGCGGATGGGGCCGGAGCCAAGCACGAGAATGACGGGTTTGCCGCTTTTGCGGAAGGCGCGCGATTCGCACACCCCTTCGGCGCAGGAATAGAAATAGGGCGTTTCGGCGCTGAACTCGGCGGCGCAGGTGTCGACCATTTTGTAGCGGTAGTGGAATTCGGGGAGCTGCTCGGCGCCCGTCAGACGGCGCAAAGCGGCGTCGGTATAGCCCCAGCGCTTGCCCTGACGGTAGAGAGCGTCGCTCATCCCCTCGCGCGCGGCGCGGGTCTCAAAGTCGGCAAGGTTCTTGATCTTGCGCAGGAACCAGCGGTCGATCTTGGTGACGTTGAATATCTCGTCGACGGAAACGCCCGCCTGCAACGCTTCGAAAACGGTGAACAGCCGCCTGTCGTCGCAGGTGGCGAGCCGTTCGGCGAGCGGCGCGTCCGTCAGCGGTTTGACCGCGAGCGTGTCGGTGCCCAGTTCCGCGCCGCGCACGGCCTTCATCAGTGCTTCTTCAAAGCCCGCGCCGATGGCCATGACCTCGCCGGTCGCCTTCATCTGGGTGCCGAGTTTGCGGTCGGCGCCCGCGAACTTTTCAAACGGCCACTTGGGGAACTTGACCACGACGTAGTCGATGGCGGGTTCGAAGCAGGCGCAGGTCTTGCCCGTGATATCGTTGGTGATCTCGTCCAGCCGGTAGCCCAGCGCGAGTTTGGCGGTGATCTTGGCGATGGGGTAGCCCGTCGCCTTGGACGCCAGCGCGGACGAGCGCGAAACGCGCGGATTGACCTCGATCACGGCGTACTCGAAACTGTCGGGATTCAGCGCGAACTGGCAGTTGCAGCCGCCGACGATGCCGATGGCCGAAACGATATCCAGCGCCGCCGAGCGCAGCATTTGAAACTCTTTGTCGGCAAGGGTGAGCGTCGGCGCGACCACCACCGAATCGCCGGTGTGAACGCCGACGGGGTCGACGTTTTCCATCGAGCAGACGGTCACGGCGTTGCCCGCCGCGTCGCGCATGGTCTCGAACTCGATCTCTTTCCAGCCGGCGATGCACTTTTCGACCAAAATCTGTGTGATCGGCGACGCTTCAAGGCCCGCGCGGGCGATGGTGCGCAGCGCGGCCTCGTCGCCCGCGATACCGCCGCCGGAACCGCCCAGCGTATAGGCGGGGCGCACGATAACGGGGTACCCGATCGATTCCGCCGCGGCGAGCGCTTCGTCCAGGGTTTCGGCGATCGCGGAGGGCACGCAGGGCTGGCCGATGCTCGCCATCAGGTCGCGGAACTTTTCACGGTCCTCGGCGCGCTCGATAGCGGCGATATCCGTGCCCAGCAGGCGCACGCCGCTCTTTTCGAGAAAGCCGTCGCGCGAGAGCTGCATGGCGATGGTAAGGCCCGTCTGACCGCCGAGCCCGGCGAGAATGCCGTCGGGCTTTTCTTTTTCGATGATGCGTTTGACGGTCTCGGCATTGAGCGGTTCGAGATAGAGCTCGTCCGCCTGATGC
>CADBON010000050.1 GCA_902796315.1 Oscillospiraceae bacterium
CTGCTGCCCGGCAGCGTCACCGTGACCGCCGCGCTGAAACTGCCCGTGCCCGTGCTGACCGTCAAAGGCGTATACGCAGACAACGGCAGTTACGCCGCGCTGGCCTGGAACGCCGTGCAGAACGCGACGGAATATGAAGTGTATCGCCGCACCGCTTCATCGGCGTGGGAAAAACTGGCGATGGTACCCGCCACGTCGACCCTTGCATACAAAGACGTTTCCGTTGCGCTTGACGTCGAATACTATTACTCCGTCAAGGCGGTCGCAACCGACGACCGCGGCTCGTCGTTCGATGAGAACGGGATGCCCGTCACCGTTTACACCCCGCTCGATTACGTGACGGGGATCAGCGCCGAACTCGACCAAGAGACTCCCACGACGGTACACCTCAAGTGGGATGCACAAAAGAACGTCGCCGGGTACAACGTGTTCCGCGTTCGCAACGCCGAGGGCGCTGTCGCCGATTGGGGCAAGCCGATCGCCACCGTGAGCGGCACCGCATACGACGACACGGCGCTCATCATCGGCAAATACACCTACACGGTGGTCGCCGTACCGAAGGAAGAGGGCCGCACCGCCCGCGTCAACAACACCGGCGCAACGGTCACGGTGCTGGACATTTCCAATACAAATCCGGATGATTTACCCAATTTGATTCCCGATCTGAACGAAGATGAAGTTGTAGACGCTTTGGATCTGGAAATATACCGAGATAGTCTTAAAACCGCGTAATAAATAACACCTAATATATATATGAAAGCACCTCGCGTTGCGAGGTGCTTTTTTCGTGCGTCAGTTTTCGTTTTCGAGCGTCAGTTTTCGTTTTCGAGCGTTCAGTTTTCGTTTTCGAGCGTTCAGTTTTCGTTTTCGAGCGTTCAGTTTTTATGCGCCACGACGCGGTGGATGGGAAAGCCGAGGGCGGAAAAGCGGCGCTCGTACTCGGTCTGGACGTTCCCCTCGTTCTCGGGCGAGGCGTGCAGATCGTCGGTCAGCGAATCGACCGTCCATCCCGCGGCCTGCAATTCTTCGAGTGTGAAAGCGAACAGCGGGGCGTTGTCGGTCTTGAAGCAGAGCTGCCCGCCCGGGCGCAGGAATTGTTCATATACCTGCAAAAAACTGCGGGCGGTCAGGCGGCGCTTGGCATGGCGGTTTTTGGGCCACGGGTCCGAAAAATTGAGGTACAGCCGATCCACGCTGCCCGCGGGCAGCTGCAGATCCTTGACGTCGGCAAGGCAGAGCCGCACGTTTTCCAAATCGGCGTCGCGGACCTTTTCCGCCGCCATCATCAGCACGTCGTGCACGCGCTCGACGGCGAGAAAATTGACCTGCGGCTCGTTCGCGGCGGTGCCGACGATGAAGTCACCCTTGCCGCAGCCGATCTCCACGCGCACGGGGCGGTCGTTGCCGAACAGAGCGGTGTAATCGCCCGCGGACGCGGGGTCGGTCAGAAAGGCAGCGCAGGCCTCCAGACGCTCGGCGCCGTGTTTTTTTCGTTTGCTTCTCATCAGTCGTCCAGATAATCGTTGCCGTCGCTTTCGGGAAGGATCTCCTTACTCTCGCGGACTTTTTGGCCATTCTCGTCAAAACCGCTGCTGACAACGGCGGTCGCGTCAACGTCGGCGGGGGCTTCATCCTCTTCGGCTTGCAGCATCCGACGGTGGCGCTGCAGCGCCACCAGAAGCAACGTCAGCATCAGCAGAGCGGCCGCCCCGCCCAAAACGAAGATCCACAGCAGGTTGCTCGATTCCTCGGAAACGCGGACGGGGATCTTTTCAAAGGTGACGGAAACCGTCACGTCGCCGTCGGGCATGGTGAAATTGAGGATGTCGGTCGGCTGGCCATTCACCATCACCGAGCCGGGCTTGATGCGCATGCCATACTCCGGAAAGGCATTGATGTTGATGATCTCGCCCTCGGTGGCCTTGGCGGGGTTGACCTCGATGGTGCCGCCCTCGGTCTGTTTGGCGCGGACAATATACACGACGGTGCTTTTATCAGGCGCCCACTTTGCGTAGATGGTCAGACTTTTGGTGGCGACGTCGGTGGCGAAATCCCACTTCTTGGTGAAGGCGGCGTCCCTATACCAGCCGTCAAACACATAGCCCTTGCGAACGGGTTGATCCGGCTCTTTGACAAGACCGGGTTGTTTCATCAGATAGCGCAGGCGGTGGTCGGTGGAGTTATTGAGTTCAAGGTACACGTAGAAATACCCATCGGGAAGGGTGGTGGTCGGGGAAGTGGTCTTCTCCTCGTCGTCGGGGTCTTCGCGAGCGGGGTCTTCGCGTGCAGGTTCCTCGTCATCACCTGCCGGCTCTTCATCGGCGGGCTCTTCCTCACGCTCATTCTGCGCGGCGCGGCGCGTGGTTTCTTTGTTCGCCCGGGTCGTTGTGACGCGACGGGTGGTGGCGGGCGCCTCGGTCGGCGTCTCGGTCTGCGGCACCGTGGTGGGGTCGTCAAAACCGAGATCGAACTCTGTGGACTCTTCCGTTTCGACCGGCGTGTCGGGCGCCGTGTCGTCGACGGCAAAGCCGGGCATGACCGTCAGCAGCAGAACGGCCGCGGCGGCGCAAAGGACCCGTGTAAGTTTGGATGCTTTCATAGAACACTCTCTCCGTACGCGGCGGCGACCCGCCGCGCATATATTTGGGAAACCTTAATACGTGGACGACATATCCTGATTGACCTGCTCCTTGACTTCTTTGCGGAAGGTGGAGTTTTGGATCTTTTCCTGCAACTTCTCGTAGTACAGATCCTCGTCAACCGGCAGTTCCACGGTTTTGCCGAGCCAGCTCGACAGGAAGGCGGCGTTGGAAATCATCAGGCCGTTGATGCCCTCCTGCCCCTTGGCGGTCAGGGGCGTGCCGTGCAGGATGGCGCCCGCAAATTTGTTGAGCACCTCGACATGCTGTTCGTTGCGGCCGTCCAGTTCCGCCTTGTAGGTTTTGTTTGGGATGCGGTCGAAGCCCTGTTCGGAGTGGTCGGTGTTGTCCTGTGTGCCGCGCTCAAGTTCGGTCACGATCAGTTCGCCGCCCTCGCAGATCAGTTTGGCGCGGTCAAGCGTGATCTCCAGCCGGTTGGTGCCGGGGAAATCGCCGGTGGTGGTGATGAAGGTGCCGGTGGCGCCGTTCGGGTACTCGGCGTAGATCATCACGTCGTCCTCGACCTCAATGCGGTGCCATTTGCCCTCGTGACAGACGGCGGTGATTTTGGAAGGCATACCGCAGATCCACTGCCACAGGTCCAACTGGTGGGGGCACTGGTTCAGCAGAACGCCGCCGCCCTCGCCCGACCAGGTGGCGCGCCAGCCGCCGGAATTGTAATAGGCC
>CADBON010000051.1 GCA_902796315.1 Oscillospiraceae bacterium
TCTGAATGCCCACGCAAACAGACACCCGCTCCTTTAATACTTCTATATTATTGTTAAACAGAATACCACGCTTTTGCAGAAAAAGCAACTTGTTTTTGGAATTAAGCCGCGCCGTTCGGGCGGTCGCGGCGCGTCTTGACAAAGAGACGGATGTGGCGTAAAATAATACTGCTATACTATGCGAGCGGGCGGGGGCCGCTTCCGGTCCCGCGGTTTGCGCCGCCCCGTGCCGCAAAACGTTTTGAGGTGTTTGCCATGAAGAAAACGAAGCGCTCCCTTGCGGTGCTGCTGGCCCTTGTGATGGTCTGCGGCGCGCTGTTCTGCGTGCCCGCCGCCGCGGTCTCCGGCACGCCCGCCGCGCCCGTGATCTACGTGCACGGCTTTATGGGCTGTTCGCTTTACGGCGGGCTGGATACCGACAGCCCCTATCAGATCTTCGGCCCGACCGACGCTGCGATCAAAGATACCGTCGGCAGCGCGCTTGTGCCCGTGACCGAATTTCTGACGCACGCCGACTGGGAAAAACTCGTCGACGACGCCACCCCTGTGATGCAGAATCTGCTGGGCCCGAGCTACTGCGACGAAAACGGCGACCCCGCGCCCAACACCGGCGTCAAGTGGTCCTATCCCTCTCCCGAAGAGGTGCGCTCCTCGGTCAGCACCGAGTTTGAATACGACTGGCGCCTGTCGCCCGTTCTGCTCGGTCAGCAGCTGGCCGCGTACATCGATTACGTCTGCGAATGCACGGGCAAGCCGAAAGTTTCGCTGATCTGCCACAGCTACGGCAACTGCGTCGGCATGGCGTACGTCGCCCAGTACGGCGTCGACAAACTCGACGGTTTCGTCTACAACGCCTCGGCCTTTTTGGGCGAGACCTACACGGGCGAACTGTTCAGCGGCAACCTCGTTGTCGGCGGCCCGATGTTCATCAACTACCTTCGCAGCAACGCCTTTTTCGGCAGCGACGCCGGCAAAGCCCTCTGCGACGTGCTGGAACTGATGTTCGTGGGCGACAGCGTTGAGCAGATCGCCGCGCAGAATCTTCCCGGCGTGATGGATAAACTCGCCAGGCAGATCTTTATCCCGTGGTTCGGGTGCTATATGAGCATCTGGGCGATGGTGCCGGATGAGTATTACGCCGACGCCCGCGCCTATATCTTCGATCACTGCCTTGCCGGCGAGGACCGTTCCGGTATGCTCGCCAAACTCGACGAGTTCGACCGCGTCGTGCGCTCGCGCCGTGAAGAGATTTTGAGCCAGATGGAAAGCGTCGCCCACGTCGGCGTCGTGTCGCGTTACAACGTGCAGATGGCGCCCGTTTCGCCCGGGTGCGGCGCCAACTCCGACGGCACCATCGACGTGAAGTACACCTCGTTCGGGGCGACCGCCGCCGATTACGGCGAGACCCTGCCGGACGGCTACCGCCAGGCCGCGCACACCGACGTGAACTATCTCTCGTCCGACCGTGTGATCGACGCGTCCACCTGCCGCTGGCCCGAAAAGACGTGGTTCATCAAGGATATGAAGCACGACGCCATGACCTACGGCAACCTGCAGGAGCTGTTTTACCGCATCCTCGGCAACGACGGCTATACCGTCACCGCCGACGCGGATTTCCCGCAGTTCCTGATCTATAACGTCAACGGCAACGACCTCGTACTGCCGCTGGCCGGCGCGCCGAAACAGAAGACGAGTTTCATCCTGAAACTGCTCGAGATCTTCAAGCTGCTGCGCAAGCTCTTCCTCGGCTTTATCGCGTAAACGAACAACAAACACAGCAACCACCCCGCGGGGTGGTTGTTTTTCTTGACAACCTGCGGGCAAAACGCTACAATAAACCCATACCGTCACCGTGAAAACGATAGCGAGGTGCTTTCTGTGAAACCGTTCAAATCCATAGCCGTTCTGCTGGCGCTCGTGCTGGTCTGCGGCGCGCTGTTCTGCGTGCCCGCCGCCGCGTTTTCCACGCGGCCGAACGCGCCCGTCATTTACGTGCACGGGTTTATGGGCGAAGACCTGTACGCGGGGCTCGACACGGCGGAGCCGTACCGCATCTTCGGCCCGTCCGACGCCGCGATCAAAGATACCGTCGCCGCGGCGATCTTGCCGGTGACCGACTTTTTGGCACACGCGGACTGGGATAAACTGATCGACGACGCGACCCCCGTCGTGCGCGACCTGATGGGCCCGACCTTCTGCGACAAAAACGGCGACCCCGCGCCCGGCACCGGCCCGCTGTTTGAGTACCCGACGCCCGACGAGGTGCGTGCGAGCGAGAGCACCGAGTTCAAGTATGACTGGCGTCTGTCGCCGGTCGTGCTCGGTCAGCAGTTGGCGGCGTATATCGATTACGTCTGCGAATGCACGGGCCGGGAGAAGGTCTCGCTGATCTGCCACAGTTACGGCAACTGCGTGGGTATGGGCTACGTCGCCCAGTACGGCGTTGACAAACTCGACGGTTTTGTGTACAACGCCTCCGCCTTTTTGGGCGAGGGTTACACCGGCGAACTGCTGACGGGCAAACTGTCCATCGGCGGGCAGATGCTGCTCAACTACCTGCGCTCGTCCGTCTTCATCGACAACGAGGGCGGCAAGGCCCTCTGCGACGTGCTGGAACTGCTGTTCGTGGGCGACAGCGTCGAGCAGATCGCCGCCGAGAATATTCCCCCCGTCGCACAGAAACTGTACCGCCAGATCCTGATGCCCTGGCTGGGCAGCTACGTGAGCGTGTGGGCGATGGTGCCCGACGAGTATGCCGCCGAGGCGCGCTCCTACGTGTTTGACACCGTGCTTGCCGGGGAAGACTATTCCGGTTTTCAGGCGAAGCTCGACGAGTTTGACCGCGTCGTGCGCGCCCGCCGCGAGGAGATCTTGACCGAGATGGAAAGCGTGCCGCACCTGGGCGTCGTGACCCGCTACAACGTGCAGCTCGCGCCCGTTTCGCCCGCCTGCAAAGCCCAGGGCGACGCGGTGATCGACGTGAAATACGCCTCGTTCGGGGCGACCGCCGCCGATTATGGCGAGACCCTGCCCGACGGTTACCGCCAGGCCGCGCATACCGACGTCAATTATATCTCGCCCGACCGGGTGATCGACGCGTCCACCTGCCGCTGGCCCGAACGGACGTGGTTCGTCAAGGACGTGCACCACAATCAGATGGCACCCGGCAACCTCAACGACCTGTTTTTCCGCATCCTCGGGAACGACGGCTATACCGTCACGTCCGACCCCGATTTCCCGCAGTTCCTGATCTACAACGTCAACGGCAACGACCTTATGCTGCCGCAGGCCGACGCCCCGAAGCAGAAACCGAACTTCATCCTGAAACTGCTTGAGTTCTTTAAACTGCTGCGCAAACTCTTCCTCGGCTTTATCGCGTAAACGCCGGAACCAACGCCAGCCAACCGATCATTGACGGTTGGCTGGTTTTTTGTGGGTAAGTGTAACTGTATCATAGCCGCGAGCCGGCACGGCTCTCGCAATGCGCCGCGGGCGCACATCATTTGGCATAAACACCATTTGGCGAAGCCAAACCTCATTCAAGAAGGCACTTGCCGGGGCCGGTCTTTGGCGCGGCCGGCCTCGTTCATCGTATTTACGGCAATCGGAAAAGCGCTTTTCAAATTTTTGATTTACTTAAACCGGGAATAATGCTATAATCTCCTTGAGGTGATAAGCGAATGATATTCTTCGTCTTGATTCTTCTGTTAATTGTTTTCAGCTCGGCTACCGTTGCCAAGCCGAACGAATTCCATCGGGACTATCTTTCAAAAGATAAATCAAACGCCATAAAAGGCGTGTTTGTTATTCTTATCCTGCTTTCTCACGGTAAGTCATACCTTGAACTCGGCGGCATTTATGACGATCCGTATCTCGCCTTGCAGAAGCACTTGAACCAGATGGTCGTGGTCATGTTCCTGTTCTATTCGGGATACGGTATGATGGAGCAGATCAAGAAACGGGATTTCGATTACATAAAGTCCATCCCGAAAAAACGCTTCCCGAACCTGCTGCTGAACTTTGATTTGGCCGTAATGCTGTTTGTGATTCTGCGGCTGTTGATGGGCAAACCGCTGCAGCTTAAGACCGTGCTCCTGTCGTTTGTAGCGTGGGAATCGGTGGGGAATTCGTCGTGGTACATTTTTGTTGTGCTCGCGCTGTATGTGCTGATCTGTATCGCCTTTCTGCCAATCAAATGGGTCAAAAAGCCGTGGGGCAAGTTCGTCAGTATCTTGATTTTGACCGCGCTTGCTGTCGGTCTCGTTTACCTTTTTATTGCCATCGGCAAAGAAAAACGCTATTACAACACCTTGATGACGCTCGTTCTCGGCTTCTGGTATTCCTACTTTCACGACAGGATCGAAAAAATCTTGTTTAAAAGCGATATCCTGTACGTTTTGGCGGTCGCCGCCGTATTGGCCGTATACATGGTGTTCTTCCGCAAACGGTGGGACGGCATTGAGTACTATACCGTGTGGGCCATCTGCTTTACGCTGCTGACGGTGCTGTTTACGATGAAGATCAGCATCAACAGCACGGTGCTGAAATGGTTCGGCGAACACGTATTCAGTATCTACATCCTGCAAAGATTGCCGATGATCGTGTTTTCAAGCATGAACTTCTTTAAGGGGCATAAATATCTGTTCCTGATCTCGTCCTACGTCGTTACGATCGCGATCGCTTTGATTTTCGATTACGTAACGGGCAAGCTCTCGGGCCTCATTTGGAAACCGAAAAAACAGATCTCCAAACCCACCGAAAGCGGGGGAAAATAGGGATTCGTCTCCGCAAACGAACAGCGCCCCGGTTGGGACGCTGTTTTTTGCGCTTACTGAACATATTTAAGGCGGAACCTTGTTTCGTTTTCATGACACGTGCGCTTTTACTGTTTTATGCCTTTTAGTGTTTTACAACTTGATATCAAAAGCCGTCTTATACGGCCGCAAAGATTTCTAAGGCTCTTGTACGTATCTTCATCAATACTTCCCGTATTACAAAGAAGTTTCAGCCAACCTTCTGTTTCACTGCATTCTTTTAATGCAATTTCAAATTTTGAAAGCATATCCGCTTTGCTCTGTCCGTAATTTGCTTCACGAACATTCGCATAAACGCTGCTTGAACTTTTACGAATTTGAAAAAGTGTATTTGACGGTGCTTTGATACTTTGACACAGTAATTCGATATTTGTGGCTAATTGTTCGGAATACACCAGCAAATAGTTTTTCGGCATAATATCACTTCCGAATTTGATTATACTACAAATTCAAACAATAATCAACGGCGCAGCCGTTGGATATCATCAATTCCGCAAGGAATTGCATATCATCACGCCGAAGGCGTGGATATCATCAAGACGAAGTCTTGTATCTCATCAACGCGAAAGCGATACACGGCAAAGCCGTGATGATATGCCGCCCTGCGGGCGGATGATATACACCGCGCAAGCGCGGCGATGATATGCCAACGCTTTCGCGTTGGATAAAAAAACAAGCAGCCGAGGGCTGCTTGTTTTTTGGTGGACGATGCCGGGCTCGAACCGGCGACCTCCTGCGTGTGAAGCAGGCGCTCTGACCAACTGAGCTAATCTTCCGAAGTCGTGTCAGTATTGTAACACGAAAAATCGAAATATGCAACCGTTATTTTAACTTTCTTCGCGTATCTTTTTCGCGAGCCGTTCCGCGGCGAGGGCGGCGTAGCGGTCGAGTTGCCCGTTTTCCTCCAGATAATACAGGATCGTGTAGCGCTTGCGCAGGTTCAGCGCGGCGCGCACACTGTCGCGGATGCGCGTCTCGTCACGCACGGGCGCGGGCACGCGGTTTTCGGCGCAGAAGGTCTCGACCCGCGCAAAATACGGCGCGTACGCGTCGATCAGCGTTCTCAGGTGCGCGTCGTCCGTCTCGTCGCGCAGCGTCAGGTACATATCGGCGATCAGCCGCGTCGCCTCGCAGACCTCCAGCCCGTGCAGGTTGGGCGTGCGCCCGGCCTTGACGTCCTGCAACTCCCAGGTGTGGGCGACGATGTGTTCGGCGCCCGAGGCGGGGCGCGAGGTGCCCGTAAAGGCCATGCCCAGGCCCGTCACGACAAATCCCTCCATCACGGACTTGATGACGGCGGGGTCGCGTTCCTGCAGGCGGGCGCCGTTTTCAAGGCAAGCCGTGGTCGCCGCCAGCACGTCGGCAGCGATTTTTTCACAGTAATATTCTCCGCGGTAGTCGCGCGCCAGCTCCCAATCCAGCAGGCCGGTATATTTCCCGAACATATCCCCGATTCCCGCGAGCAGCATCTCCCACGGCGCGTCTTTGAGGATCAGCGTGTCCGCGACGAGAAAGCGCGGCGTCGTGCATTTGATGGTCGCCTTGGTACCGTCGAAAAGGGCGGGCGTGCCCGCCGAGAGATAGCCGTCCATCGAGGGCGCGGTCGCGACCACGCCGTAGGGAACGCCCACGCGGTAGGCCACCAGGCGGCAGCTGTCGTTGACCGTGCCGGAGCCGACGGCCAGGATCAGGTCGGGCAGCGGCGAGGGGGCGAACAGGTCGGAATCGGCCTTCGGGTCGTTGAGGTGGACGAGAATGTTGCCGAAGGTCGTGTAGTCCGGCAGCGGGTGTTCGGGCAGCACCAGGCAGGAAAAGAGCTTGCCCTGCTCCTCCAGCAGCGCCCGGACGCGCGCGCCCGCCACGCGGTAGGTCGTTTCGTCCGCGACCATATACACGCGGCCGTAGGGCGCGATAAACTCGCCGAGACGCCCGAGCGCCCCCGCGTCGATCAGATAGCCGTCCACCGGCGCGGCGTGCTTGCCCTGCGCGCAGGTGCAGTCTTTTGTGATCATCGTGTCTCCCCCATTCCGAAAAAAGGACGCAAAAGGCTATCCTTTGCGTCCTTTATTTTACCACAATCACCCGGTTTACGCAACCGGCGGTTTTTCTTCACACACGCTGATAACAAAGTCGCCGCGGCGTTCGGTGACAAGGGTCACCCGCTCCGCGAGGGCGGGCGCTTCGTCCAGACAGGCGAGCCGTTTCCCGAAGCACTTGAGCACAGCCTCCTTGCGCGTCCATATCTCCGGAAGACGGGCGGGGTCCTCCTCTAAAAGGCGTCGCTCCTCCCCGGTGAAAAAGCCGTCGGGTATCCGGGGCAGCCGCCGGTCGGCAGGCTCGACGTCGACGCCGACGCGCCGTTCTCCGGCCGCGGCGGCGGCGCAGTCGCCCGCGTGACTGACAGATACGTACACGGCGCGGTCTATGACGAAGGGTTTGCCGTCCGGCTCCGCGCCGAGACGCAGCTCCTCGCACCGACAGCCGCAAAGCTCCGCGGCAAGGCGGCGCGCCAACAGGTCGCCGGCGGCGCTCAGGCGGCGGTCGCTTTCACGCGCAAGTCCTGCGAGCCTTTCGCGCTTCTCCGGCGTCATCGCCGCCAGCGCGCGGCGGTACTCCCCGTCCGAAAACTCGCTCATGGCAAGCAGCGCGTACTTCATTTATGCCTCCTCCTGCCGTCCCACG
Source organism: Oscillospiraceae bacterium (assembly GCA_902796315.1). Classification (GTDB taxonomy): domain Bacteria; phylum Bacillota; class Clostridia; order Oscillospirales; family Acutalibacteraceae; genus DTU089. The sequence continues at coordinate 7,497 of CADBON010000051.1, forward strand.
CCGCGTAGGCTTCGTTTCCGCGGCAGTCGGTCAGCCGGTCGCCGTACGTCTCGCGCAGGCGCTCGCCCAGCGCCGCGGTCACCCGTTTGGCCCCGGTGTAGTTCAGGTGGTTCCCCTCGTCGCGGTAGCAGGTGTCGTTGTCTATCAGGTCTTCGTATTCGTTGGAATTAAAGTCGACGAACGGCAGGTCGTATTCTTCGGCAAAATCGGCGACGGTGTTGTGCCGGGCCATCGTCCAGTATTTAACGCAGGGCAGCGCTACCAGCATGACCTCGGAGCCATGGCGGCGGCAAAGGTCGACCGTGTCCTTCAGCATGCCCAGACGGTCGGCCGACAGGCAGGCGCGGTCCTCGGTCGGCGCCATAAAGTTCGGCGCTTCGTCCACTTTGCCGACCCGTTTGCTGAAATAGTAGCCGTGGTTGTTTTTCATCGGCTCACGGAAGCCGATGAAGTACCGCTGCCACTCGTTGTGAAATTCGATCACCGACAGTTCCGTTTCCAGGGCGTATTCCAGCCGCTCGGGCAGCATCAGCCGGTACAGCCGCTGCAAAGGACCGTCCGGGCAGCGCGCCTTTTGAGACGTGACGGCTTTCCCCTGCCCGTCAAAAAGCATATCCATTTCGAGGACCACAACGGCGGGCGACTGCGTTCGGTAGAGCTTTTTCAGCAGCATTTCGGAAAACAGGGGCGACTGGTGCGCCGCACCGCAGACGACCGCCGGGTAGCCGCAGTTCTTCCACAGGACTGCGGGCGAGATGCCGGAATAGGCGTCGCTGTTGCCGATGAAGACCACCTCGACAGTGCCGGGCGCCTCGTTCTCGTACGAAAACGAACGCACGTAATTATTGCCGCGCCGCTGTGCGGCGTCGTGCGAAAATACCGTTGCCGACAGCGCGTACAGCGCCGCCAGCAGCGCCAGCAGAAAGGCGGCGATCCTGAGCAGACCGCGACTCTGTTTTTTGATGGTTGCCTTGTCCATAACGTCCCCCGTCAGAAATTGGCGTAGATCAGGTCGACCGGGCCGTAGTCGTGGCCGTAGGCGCCGATGATGATCAGCAGCAGAGTGAAGAACAGCAGCAGTACGAACCGCAGCGCGAACGGCAGACGGGCGAACCTGTCGCGCGGGTCAACGCCCCGCTCACGCATAACGCTTACGGCTATCAGCGCCGCCGTCGCCAGCGCAAGGACGACGTAATCCGGCACGCGCAGGTTGAAATCCGTCAGCAGGACCTTGCCGGGCACGGCTCTGAAAAAGTTCGTCCCGATAAAGGCAAGCATTTTGAACGCCTTTCGCAGGCCTGCCGCGTTGAAAATCAGCATCCCGAGGTTGACCAGCGCGAAGGTGCGCAGGATGCGGAAGACGTGGAACCATTTGGATGTCTCGCGACGGATGCCGAGCTTATCGCAGACGCGTTTCGACAACGGTTCCGTATAACTGCCCAGCATCATCAGGACGTAGTAGTACAGGCCGTATGCGACGTACTTCCAGCCGGCCCCGTGCCAGAAGCCGCAAAGGAACCACACCGCGAACATCGCGATGGACGCGGGCGCCAGCCCGGCGTAGTACGGCGTCAGGCGGGCGCCGGCCTTTTCGGAAAGCTTTTGAAAGCCTTTGGAGAGCGAAAGGGGGTAAAAAACGTACTCTTTCAGCCAGGCTCCCAGCGTCATGTGCCAGCGGCTCCAGAACTCGCCGACGGACTGCGAAAAGAACGGTTGGCGGAAGTTCTCGGGCAGCGTCAGCCCCATCATTTCGCCGCAGCCGCACACGACGTCCATGATCCCGGAAAACTCGCTGTACAACTGCAGGGTGTACAGCAGCACGCCCAGCAGCGCCATGGCGCCGTTATACTTCTGAAAATCGGTGAACATCAGGGAGGCGTACTGGGCGGCGCGGTCCGCCAGCACGACCTTTTTGAAAAGTCCCCACAGCACGCGCTCGGCGCCGCGCACGAAGCGGTCGCAGTCAAACCGCGCGCCCTCGCCGAGCTGCACGCCGAGATCGTCGTACCGGGCGATCGGGCCCTCGACGACCGTCAGGAAGAACGAGAGGAAGAGCGACAACTTCAGCGGGTTTTTGGTCGCGCGGACGCGGTCGGTCTTGACGTCGTAGAGGTAACTGACGGCTTCCAGCGTGTAGAAGGAAACGCCCAGCGGCTGGGCGATGCGGGTGTTGGCGAGCGCCGTGCCGAACAGGCTGTTGACGGTCTCCACGGCAAAGTTCGCGTACTTGGTGACCAGCAGCAGGGCGACCGTCAACGTGGCCGAAACCCCGAAAATCAGCGACAGCTTGCGCCGGTCCGCCGCTTTCCGGAGTTTGCGCTGATCCTTGTCAAGGGTCGCCTTGTCCTTTTTGAAGCGCGCCTTCACCGCGTCCATCCACAACGCCGCGCCGTAAACGACGGCGGTGGTGACGGCGAGCGCCCAGACGTTGCCGCGCGTGGAAATAAAGTAATAGAACCACGAACCGGCCAGCAGCGCCAGGTACTTGTATTTTTTCGGCAGCAGGCTGTAGAGCACAAAGGTGCCGCCGAAGTACAGCAAAAGAAAAAGAAAACTGTTATAGGAAGCCATGGACTCTCAGTCTGTCCTCTTTTCGGTCTTCAGTCTTCGTCGTCCCGGCGGGCGACCAGGCGGTCGATCAGCGCCGCGATCGCGCGGGCGTTGGCAAAGTTTTCCGGAAGCACGTCCCGGGCGGTGATGACCACTTCAAACTCGCTGCTGAGTTTGCCGACAAGGCGGAGCATGGTCAGCGAGTCCAGAATACGGCTGTTGACAAGCTCGGTGTTTTCGTCCAGCGCGACGCCGGGTTTGAGCTCGCGCAGTATTTCCAAAATATCTTCCATCGTTTTTTCCTTTCGTGTCAAAGCAATTCCGCAAGGGCCTTGCGGTCGATTTTTCCGTTTTGGTTGTGGGGCAGCGCAGGCAGTTTGAGAAAGCGCCCGGGCATCATGTAGTCGGTCAGCCGGTCGGCAAGGAAGGCGCGCAGCTCCGCCTCCCCGCTGCAGGCGGCGTAGACGAGCGCAATCCGGTCCGCGGCGGCCTCGTACAGGCAGCAGCATTCCTGCACGCCGTCCGCGGCAGAGGCGGCGGCTTCGATCTCACCGAGCTCGATCCGGTACCCCATGTGCTTGATCTGGTTGTCCCGGCGGCCGAGGTACAGCCATTCGCCGCGCTCGTTTTCGCGCACCAGGTCGCCGGTCCTATACACGGTTTCGGGATAGGCGCGCTGCAGCGGGTTCTGCACGAAGGCGGCGGCCGTCTTTTCGGGGTCGTTGTAATATCCGGCGGCGACGAAGGGGCCGCGAACGTACAGTTCGCCTATCTCGCCGGGTCCGGCGCGGCGGCCGTCCTCGGTCAGGGCGAAGGCGTCGCAGTTGTCGCAGGGGCGGCCGATGGGTACGGTCTCGTCCCCGGCCAGCGGGCGGTCCACCTCGTACCAGGTGCAGATGTCCGTAGTCTCGGTCGGGCCGAACAGGTTGGCGAAGCGTACGCCGTCCCCGAGGCTTTCGCGCCAGTAGTTAAGCTGTTTGACCGGCATCACTTCGCCGGCAAACAGGACCGTACGCAAAAAGCGAGGCTTCGCGTCGTCAAACAGCCGCAGGTTCGCCGCCACACACAGGGCGGACGGCACCCAGTAGACGGTGTTGACCCCGTACCGGTCCAGAAACTCCGTCAGGCGGATGGGAAAAGTAAAATACGTCTTCGGGATCAGCACCAGCGTGGCGCCGGCGCGCAGGGTCGAGTAAACGTCGGTGACCGACATCGAGAAGGTCAGCGGCGTCTGGTTGCCGAAGACCGTGCTTTCGTCAAAGCCGAAGGTGCGCACCGCCCACGCGCTGTAGGCAAGCACGTTGCGGTGCGTCAGCACCGCGCCCTTGGGCGTCCCCGTAGAGCCGGAGGTGTACAGCACGTACAGCGGGTCGTTTTCTGTCTGGCGGCTGCGCACGCCGTCCAGGAACGGGTGGTCGACCGGGGCGGCGACCGCCTCCCCGTAGGTCACGACGGGTACGCCGAACGCCCGGGCTTCGTCGGCAAGGGCGTCGTCGGTCAGCACCGCCGCGGGCTGCAGCGTGGAGAAGATCTTGCGGACCCGCTCGGCGGGCGTGTCGCCGCAGATCACGACGTAAAAGCAGCCGGCGTACACGACGCCCAGCATGGCCTCCACCGTGCGGACGGACTTGTTCATCAGCACGGCCACGGGCTTTCCGCTGCCGCAGACCCCGCCCAGACGGGAGCCGATGCGGGCGGCGCGCTCCGCCAGCAGGGCATAGGCGACGTCGCCGTCGGCGTCACGGACCGCGTACTTGTCCGGCGTGCGGGCGGCCGCGCGCTCTAAAAGCTCAAGAATGTTTTTCATTCGTTCCTCCGGATTTCATCAAAAAGCGCGGAAAACCGCGCGAAGTCGTTATGGCAAAACAAAGGGAGGCGCCCCGCCGCCGGCCGAACGCCGGCAACGACTGTCCCCACCCAACATAAGGTACGGAGAAAAGGGACCCGTGTCCCCTGCGTAAGCGACCCGAAAGGCGGAGACAAAAGTCGTCAAATTTCCATGTTAGAACACTTAAGGGGTTCCAATTATAGCAAAGAAGCGTTTGAAAATCAAGTGATTTGCAGAAAGTTCACAAAGTTGCGTTTGAAAGAGGTCCCAAACGGGCCGCGCGTCCCCGTCGCCGGCGTAAAATGCCGTGCGCGAAGGGGGCGCCGCAGCGGCCGGCGGTGAAATTATTTGAAAAAACAGTTGACAAATCCCCCCGTCAATGCTATAGTATTTAGGCACGCGAGAGTGGCGGAATTGGCAGACGCGCACGTTTGAGGGGCGTGTGGGCTTCCCGTACGGGTTCAAGTCCCGTCTCTCGCACCAAAAATCGCTTGATTTCAACAGATTTCAAGCGATTTTATTTTGCCCAAAAACCGCATAACGGCGCGGGTTTCGGGCGTTTTTCGTAAAATGATGAGATTTGTTAAAAATCGTTCCGTTGCACACCCGTTGCACACCTGTTGCACACCAAAAAACACAGTAAAATCAAGGGTTTTGATGCCGCCTTGTTTTTCCGTTGCACACCAAACGGAAAACAGGCGGTTTTTTCGGCCTTTATTTGCGTGTTTTAGGCCTGTTTTGAAACGGTGCTACACGGATATTCGATAATTTGAAAAAGTTGTTACGCGCGCAAATTGAGAGGCGCGCACAGTATGGAAAGAA
>CADBON010000052.1 GCA_902796315.1 Oscillospiraceae bacterium
AAACCTGTCGGTTTCCGAGAAAAATAACGCAGTATTACGCTGAAAGCCGCTTTTTGAGGCTGTGAAATCCCTAATCTGCGCGCCCCTTTGGCAAGGCGGTTTTCTTTTGCTCCTGCGGAAACTTCTTGAATTTTTATCACGGCTATGCTACAATACCCCTATAGATAGGGGGTTAGTGATACCGTGGAAAACAACGTGGTCTTATGGGTGCTGTTTGCGCTCTGCTGTGTGCTGGAGTGTGTGTTCACACCGCTCTTTCTCAAGGCCCAATGGCCGCAGAAAACGCGCAAATCGCTTTTATTGAAAATGACCTGCTCCACGTTGTTCGTCGCGGTCGCCGTGCTGTCTGTCTTTTTGGCCGGCAATACCACCCGCTACGCCGTGTTGATGCTTGTCGCGCTCTGCTTCGGCTGGGCGGGCGACTATTTTCTGCACGCCAAACCCACGAATGCCTTCTTTATTATCGGCGCCGCCAGTTTTTTGGTCGGTCACGTTCTCTTTATCGTCGCCTATCTGCACGCCCTTAAGGGGTACGGCGCCGAGCGTTTTCTGTCCGTGTGGCACGTTATCGGCGCGGTCGCGGTGCTGGGTACCGCGATCGCCATCGCCGTGAAAATGCGCATCAAATTCACGCCCGCGGCGCTCAAGTACGGCGTTCTCGTCTACGCCGTCATTTTGACGTTTATGTTCCTTAAGGCGACCGAACTCGGCTACCGCGCGTTTGCGGCAAGCGGCAACGTACTGCCGCTGCTGGTGCTGTCGTTCGGCTCGCTGTTCTTCCTGCTGTCGGACTCGTCCCTCGGCGTGATCCTGTTCTGCGGGCAGAAGGAAAACCGCCCCTTGAAGGTTTTCAACATCGTCACCTATTTCGCGGGGCAAATCCTGCTCGCCTCGTCCATCCTCTTTATTTTCGCGTGATCGCGTTTTGAGAAAGGATCGTGTGTTATGAAAAAATTGCTGACGCCGCTGGCGGTGCTGTTGGCGTGCCTGCTGCTGGCCTTGCCGGCCTTTGCCGAGACTGAGGCGCCCGCCACCGAAGCCGCTGTTGAAGATACCGCCACCGTTCCCGCCTCGGCCCCGACGACGCAGGCCGCACGCCCGCAGGGCGGCGGTACGTTCGAACTCACCATTGACCCCAACAAGCGCGAAACGGACATCAGTTTCATCACCGACGGTTTGATGGGCGCTGCCGCTCCCGGTGCGCAGGATTCCGCCAAACAGCAGCTCAACAAAAAGATCTGGGTCGGCGTGCTGTGCGTGCTGCTCGTTATTGCCGTCATCGTGCTCATCGTTTCCCTGCGCCGTGTTCCCGATAAGGACAAGGAACTCGACGACAAAGAGTGGGGGATCGACACCGCCGCTAAAGACGAGGACGCCCTCGACGAAAACCGCATCATCCGTCCGCTCGAAAAGCCCGAAACCCCGCCCGAAGAACCGGCGCCGGCCGAGCCCGAGGAAGTGGACGACCGCCCCGAAGATCTGTAATTCAACCCAAAAAAACAACGGCTTTACTCGTTGGAGTAAAGCCGTTGTCATTTTTTGGCTTTTGTTTATCAGTTGCCGAAACCGCCGAAATAATCGCTGAAGGGGTTTTCGAACGGGTTGACGTTCTGCGGTTCGGTTTCTTCTTCTTCTTCCTCAAAGGCGTTTTCACCCTGGCTCTCCACCAGTTTGATGGTGACGTCAAAGGTCCGGGCGATGCTGCCGTTGTTGTTCAGACGTACGATGGTAAGTTTGAGGGTATCGCCGATCTTGCTGTTTTCGATCTTTTCCAGCAGCACGTCGGTGGTCTCAAGTTTCTCGCCGTCAGCGGCAACGATCAAGTCGCCCTTGCGTACGTCGGTGTCGTTCAGCGAACTGTTTGTGCTGATTCCCTGAATGACGATGGAACCGTAGGGCAGGCTGTTTCGCCACGCGATAGAGGCGTAGGTGTAATCGTTCGCGACGGCAAAGTAGGTGATGCCGATCGCGGGGCGGTTGGTCACGTAGCCGTGTTCGATCAGTTCCTCATAAACTTCCAAAACGGTGTTGCTCGGTACGGCGAAGCCCATGCCTTCATAATCTTCGGCGGCGATCTTCGAGGAGTTCAGACCGATGACCTGGCCGTACTCGTTGACCAGCGCGCCGCCCGAGTTGCCCGGGTTGATGGCCGCGTTGTGCTGGATGCACTCCAGATCGTACGACGAGTTGGAACGCCCCACGGGACGGTCGATAGCGCCGATGATGCCGCTTGTGAACGAACCGAAGAACTCAGCGCCGCCGGGGTTGCCGATGGCATAGACCTTCTGGCCGACGACCAGTTTGTCGCTGTTGCCGAATTCGGCGGCGGTGTAGCCGGTCGCTTTGACTTTGACGACGCCGACGTCCGTTTTGGTGTCATAGCCGACCAGTTCGGCTTCGACTTCTTTGCCGTCGGTGAACTGCACCGCAAAGGACGTGCCCTTGTCCGAGAGCATATGCGCGGCGGTCAGCACGTAGGTGTAAGTGCCGCTGGCATCCTCACCGACGATAATGCCCGAACCCTCGCCCGCTTTTTGATTGCTGGCGTAAACGATAATGCCGACGTTGATGTCTTTGACCTTGTCGTAGATCTGCTCGGGCGTCATGGTGCCTTTGCCGGTGTATTCCGAGAACGAAACGGGGGAATCCTGCGCGTTGGCGGCGGGGCCGTTGCCCTTGTCGTCGCGGTCGTTGTCCGCGTCGTCTTTGTTGGTTTTGCCCTTGTCTTCCTTTTCTTCCACGGTCACGCTGCCGTTGCCCGAACGGTCGCTGATGGCTTTGCCGATGGCGAACGCGCCGACGATCAGGCAGAGGCACAGCAGCACCGCAAAGATGCTGCGGCCGATCTTGCGGTTCTTTTTCGGCGCGGGCGGCTGCGGGGCGTTGTAGCCCTGCCCGGGCGCGTAGGGGGCGCCGTAATTGTAGCCGGCTCCGTTATAGGGACGCTCGCCGTAGGGCGGGCGGCTGCCGTAGGGCGTCTGTGCGCCGTAACCGGGACGCGCGGCGCCGTAGCCGCTTTCACGCACGTCGCCGTAACCGGCGCTTTTTTCCTCCGGCGTGTTTTCGCTTTCGGGGCGGTTTTGCGTATCGTTGGTGTATTGGTCATCCATACGGGATTCCTCCTTTTCATTGGCTCCCACTATAGCAAAAAATTGTGAACAAATCCCGCAATCGGGGTTAACAATCCTCTAAAATTACTTGGGCAGTCTGACGGTGAAGCGCGTGAACAGGTTCGGCTCGCTTTCGGCGGTCACCGTGCCGCCGTGCAGTTCGACGATGCTCTTGACAAGGTACAGACCAAGCCCCGTGCTCTTGACGTCCGTACTGCGGGAACGGTCGACCTTGTAAAAGCGTTCAAAGATCTTGGAAAGATCCTGTTCGGAAATGCCTTTGCCGCTGTTGGTTACCGAGAAATAGGCATAGCGCTTATCCTCGGCGGTGTTGACGACGATGCGTCCGCCCTCATCCGTGAATTTCACGGCGTTGTCCACCAGGTTGTAGACCACCTGGTCAAGCATGGCGCTGTCGCCGCGCACCGGCAGGGGCTGCAGGGCGTCGAGCCCCTCCACGTCGATATGTTTGCCCGAGATCAACTGCTCAAATCCGAGCAGGGTCTGGATCAGTTTATCCGTCAGATTGCAGCGCTCGATCTTCAGGTCCACGTTGCCCGTTTCAATGCGCGAAATGTTGAGCATCATATTGACCATGCGCGACAACCGCTTGATCTCAGAGGAAACGATGCCAAGATAGTACGGCTGTTTTTCGGCCGGGATGGTGCCGTCGAGAATCCCGTTGATGAACCCTCCGATGGTCGTCATGGGCGTCTTGAACTCGTGCGACACGTTGGCGACGAAGTTGCGCCGCGAATCTTCCAGTTCCGACAGCGACACGGCCATGGAGTTGAACTTTGTGATCAGGTCCGCCAGTTCGTCGTGCGTGTCCAGTTCCGGCACACGGTATGAGAAGTCGCCCTCGGTATACAGCCGTGTGGCGGTCTCCAGGTCGCGGATGGGTTTGGCGATCCGCTCCGTCGTGACGTAAACGACGGCGGTCATCATCAACAGGGCGATCCCGCTGGACAGCAAAAACATCAGCAGAACTTCGCGTATGGGGCCCGCGAAATGCGAACTGACAGGGGAGGCGACCACCGCCGCCCCGACGAACCCGTCGCTCGTGGTGATGGGCCGAAGGGCGACCGCGTTCAGTTCGTCGTACAGGCCGTTGAGTTTGGAAATCTCGGTCAGCCCGCCGCGCTTGACGCGATCCAGGTACAGTTCGCTCAGCATAAACCCGGCGTGTCGGGGGCAGGCGTCCACGTCAAAGTGCGCCATATCCGCCGCCGCGTCGGTGCAGACGACAACCGTGCCGTCCTTGCCGCACAGAAAGACGTCGCAGCCCGAACTTTTCCCCAATACGTCCACCGCGTTGTAGAGCGAAACGGCGGCGCCCTTCGGGTCGGTCCTTGTCAGGTCGGACCCGAGCACGCCTGCCGTGGTGGCGGCGATGTTTTCGGCATAGCCGCTCACGTCGTTCATCAGCGAGGCGCGAAAGTAGTTGAGCATAAAGATGGACAGCGACAGTCCCAGAATCAAAAAACTGACCAGTATGACCGCCGAGAAGATGAAGAAATACTTAAAGAAAAACGTTCCCTTGCGGTTTCGCAGACGTGCCATCGTTTAATCTTTCGTTTCGAATTTATAGCCGACGCTCCAAACGGTTTTGAGTTCCCATTTGTCAGAGACGCCTTCGATTTTTTCACGCAGACGCTTGATATGCACGTCCACCGTGCGGCTGTCGCCGTAGTATTCAAAGCCCCACACCTCGTCCAGCAGTTGGTCGCGGGTGTAGACGCGGTTCGGGTTGCTGGCCAGGTGGTACAGCAGTTCCAGTTCCTTGGGCGGGGTGTCGACGACTTTGCCGTCGATTTTCAGTTCGTAGTTGGTCAGGTTGACCACCAGCTTGTCGTACGTGACCTCTTTCACGCCCTTGCTTTCGGCGGCCTGGGCGGGCGCACTGCGGCGCAGCACGGCCTTGATGCGGGCCACGACCTCTTTGCTCTCAAACGGCTTGGTGATGTAATCGTCCGCGCCGAGTTCCAGGCCGAGCACCTTGTCAAAGGTCTCGCCCTTGGCGGTCAGCATAATGATGGGCGTCTGCGAGGTTTTGCGGATCTCGCGGCAGATCTGCCATCCGTCGATACCGGGCAGCATAATGTCCAGCAGTACCAGGTCGGGATTGGTGGACTTAAAGGTCTCCAGCGCTTTCAGTCCGTTGGTGACCACGTCGGCGGTGAACCCTTCTTTTTCCAGATAGATTCGCAGCAGTTCGCAAATGTTGACGTCATCGTCAACGATCAGGATTTTTTCGGATGCCATAGTGCTTCCTCCTTTTTATTGAATGTATTATATACCATTTCAAAAGAAAAACTATGAATTATTTTTGAAAAATGCGTGGTTATTTTGAAAACAACGGGCGAAGTTTTCTCCGCCCGTTGCTGCGTTCTCAAAAGCGTTTGTTGTTGTAGTGGTCTTTGCGGCTCGCGCGGGCCTGGGCTTTGGCGCGTCTCTTGCGCTGGCGCAGACGGCGGGCGTTCATCTTTTGTGCGGCCTTTTGCGGGTCGGTATGGCGCCGCTTGAGCACCACCGCCAGCACGACGCCCAGGGCCAGTATCACCGCGCCCGCGCCCAGCGGCAGGGCGAGTTTTTGCCAGTTTGTCCCTTTCGGTTCTTCGGCGGGGGCGGTGGTCGAGGCGGATTCGGTCGGCATCATCAGGATGTTGATGTTGCCGTTCTCGTCCAGCACGTACTGATAACCGACGGGCAGGGGGTCGTAATGCTCGGCGCTGATGAGGTTGCCGTTGGCGTCTACCAATTGGTTTTTGTCGTTGAGGTGCAGAATACCGATCACGCCGTTCGCCAGCGTTTCCACGATATTGCCCGCCCTGTCGACAAGGTTGCCGTCGGCATCCAGCGAGAACGAGGGGTTGACCGTTGTGAATTCATAATCGCCGATGATCAGTCTGCCCTGCGACAGTTCCACTGACGGCAGCAAGCCGGTCAGGTTGCCGCTGTCGCTCGGCGCGACGGCGCTTTGATGTACGTGCAGCGAGTAAATGGAAGCGTGTCCGTCCGGCGCCATGATCTTGATGGTCAGGGTCTGAACGTCCTTGGTGGTGTCGAGCGGATAGCGCGCGTAGTTGCCGAGCGGGTACTCGGTGCCGCTGATGAACATCCGCAGCAGCGAGCCGTCGTCGGTAGCGTAGACAGTCTCCGGATTGATATATATGGCCTCACGCGTATTGTCGAGATAGACGTTGTATTCAAAAATATCGGAGTAGAAATCGTCTTCCAGTTTGAAACGGTCGGTACGCAGCAGCACCGTCTCAAACGCCTTTTCATAGGTGTATTTCGAGGGCGTGATGGCGATCCTCTTGTCCTCATACGCCATCTGCTGCAGAATGCAGTAAGCCACGCTGTTGCCGGCAAGCGCCTTTTTGACCGCGTCGGGCGTCATGGTGACCTTGTAGTTGCGGTTGAGCATGGCCGTCAGGTATTTCAGCGTGATCTCCTCATCGGTCGCGGTGTCGGCGTCCACGGCGATGCCGCCCGTGTTGATGGTCATGATCGCCACACGGCGGCTGACCTCGTCGCGCGAGAGGGTGGTGATCTCATTCGCCCGCACGTAACCGCCCGTGTACAGTGCCATCAGCGAGGTGTAATAGATGTAATCCTCTAAGTTACCGTAATCTTCACGGCCGAAATTGTTTTGAATGAAGTGTCCCAGGCGGCTGTCCTGCCCGCTCATGGCGACCAGATATATGACCGTGGCCTCCTCCAGCGGCGTGCCCTCGGGGATGGTGATATGCTCGCCTTTATAAACGTAGTAAAAATCGTTCTTCATCAGCGCGTACAGACCGCTGATCATCACCAGTTTTTCGCGGTCGGCCTCATCCTCGGCGGTGACGACAATGCCCTGCTCGCGCAGCCAGTCCGCCTTGGTCTTGCCGTCGGTGGTCGGTTCCGAGATAATGGTGACAGCGCCGAGCTGATCCAGCACATACAGGTACGCGGCGCGCTGCGAATCTTTGTCGAGGGTGAACAGTTCCACGTTTTGCGCGACCTCCGCAAGAAAACTTGGGGCGTCGGTACGGTAGGGGTAGTCGGTGACGGGGAACAGGTCCTTTGGGTCGGCAAGTCCCTCAATGGAGTACATATCCTCTTTGATGACGAGTTTTCGGATCCATGTCTCGTCATTTTCGGGGTACAGGTACTGGGTTTTGATGCCGACGTTGGTCGTGCTGACGGAAGGGGCGAACGATTTTGCAAAGACGGCCGCGGCGACGCAGAAAACAAGCGCCACGGCGCACAACAGCGCGCCGCAGGATTTTGCGAATCGGCTCATGGTCGTCTCTCCTTTCTTGATCGTTCAATAAAACTTGGTGTCGCGTCAGTCGGCAAGCGAAAGGGCGTAAACCGTTTCGGCGCGATACTCCTCGTCCGCGTCGTACACACAGCGCGGCCACTCGGGGTGGTGGGGGGAATCGGGATAGACCTGCGTTTCCAGACAGAACGCGCAGCGCTTCGTCAGGGGGATACCGTCCTTGCCGATGACCGTTCCGTTGAGGAAGTTGCCGCTGTAAAGTTGCAGACCGGGCTGATCGGTGCAGACCGTCAGCACGATGCCGCTCTTGTCACCTGTGGCGACGGCGGCGCGGCGAAGGGTGCCGTCCCAGCCGTTCAAGCAGAAGTTGTGGTCGTACCCGTTGCCGTTTTTCAACTGCTTGCAGTCGGCGCTGATGTCTTGTCCGATGGTCTTCGGCTCCAAAAACGAGAAGCAGGTGCCGTTCACGTCTTTGAGTTCCCCGGTGGGGATGCTGTCCTCGTCGATGGGGGTGAAGCGGTCGGCGAAAATCTGTACGGTGTGACCGAGGATATCGCCGCAGGCAATGCCGTTGAGGTTGAAATACGAGTGATTGGTGAAGTTCAGCACCGTCTTTTTGTCGGAAACCGCACGGTACCGGATGGTCAGTTCATCCGCGTCCGAAAGCGTGTAGGTGACGGCCGCTTTGACAGCGCCGGGAAAACCGTGAGCACCGTCGGGGCTGTCGTATGTAAAGGTTACGGACTTGTCGTCAACGGGCTCGCCTTTCCACAGCGCGGACGAGAATTCGCCGCCGCCGTGCAGGCAGGTCTTGCCGTTTTCATTTTTGGTGACTTCAAAAGTCTGTCCGTCGATCGCAAAACTGCCGCCGGCGATGCGGTTGGCGTAACGGCCGACGGTCACGCCCTGATAATCGCCGCGTTCGACGTGGCCCTCCAGGGTGTCGTGGCCGACGATGACGTCGATTTCCTTCCCGTCTTTGCCGCGGAAATACCAGCGGTCGAGCGTGGCGCCGCGGTCGAGCAGGCACACGCGGGTCCCGTGCGCGTTTTCTATCGTAAAGCAGTGAACGGTGGCGCCGTTCAGCGTGCCGTAAACGCTTGTTGTAACGGCCATGTTGCCGCCTCCTTAATGTTTTTCTTTAATAACTATAAACAAAACAAAAGGCAAAGTCAAGAAAAACAAGGAAGCGGGGAGAAAATTCACCGATTTTTCTTAAAAGGTTAACAATTCATTGAAAGTTCTGCATTGATTATTTTTGTTACTTATGGTATGATAAATTCGTGTTTTTATGAAGTTGCAGGGGAGGGTCAGGAGTTGGAGTTCGTTGCGGCGCTCGAGCCGGCATTTCGTTACGGAATGCTCGCGTCGATCCTATACGTCAGCGTGCGGATGCTGCTGGCCATGTTCTTTGCCAAAACCAGCGATCCCGTGCGCGGCAAACTGACCGCCGCCGTCAGCCGTAACTCCTACACGCTCTATGACCGCGAGACCTCCGTCGGCCGCGCCAAGACCTGCGACATCGTACTCCCGTTCGAAACGGTGTCGCGCCTGCACGCCGTTATCGCGTATCGCAGTCACGGGTTTATGATCTTCGACACCTTCTCCCGATCCGGCGTCAAGGTCAACGGCACGCTGATCGAGGGCAAGTCGTATCTTCACGACGGCGACGTCGTCAACATCGGCGGGCTGGATTTCGTACTGAGCGAAACCAAATACAAATTCATCAAGGACAAAAGCGGCGCTCTCGGCAGTCCGAGCTACGGCTTCACCCTGATTGTGCTGGCGGTTTTCAATCTCTGCGCGCTGCTGCTGAATCTTTCGCCCGACGGCGAGACCGTCAGTTGGACGGCCGTCGGTGTGTACGTCGCGTTTATCGCCCTGCAGTGGGCGTACTATTTCTTTGCTTCCATCGTCCTGCGGCAGACAAGTTTCGAGCCGGAGATGATCGCCTTCGCCTTCACTTCCGTCGGACTTGCCCTGGTCGGCAGCATTCATCCCGAGGGATTGTTCAAACAGTTTCTCTGCGTGGCGATCGGCGTCGTCGGGTATTGCGTACTGCTGTCCATCCTGCGCTTTCCCGACGCGGTCAAAAAAATGCGCTGGGCGGTCGCCGGCGCGACGCTGGCGCTGCTGGGCGTGACACTCGTGGTCGCCAACCCCAACAACGGCGCGCTGAACTGGATCTCGCTCGGCAGCATCTCGCTGCAGCCCTCCGAACTTGCCAAGGCGGCGTTCATCTTTGTCGGCGCGGTCACACTTGAAAAACTGCAGTCCATCCGCCACTTGACGATGTTCCTGCTGTTTGCGGGCGCGTGCATCGGCGAGTTGTTCCGGATGAACGATTTCGGCGCCGCGCTGATCTTCTTCTTTGTCTTTCTCGTGATCGCGTTTATGCGGTCCGGCGATTTCCGCACGCTGATCCTCATCTGCATGGGCGCGGCTCTCGGCGCGGGCTTGATCCTCTATTTCAAACCCTACGTCGCCAACCGTTTCGCCACCTATCTCCACGTGTGGGAGTTGATGGACGAGGGCGGCTACCAGCAGACACGTTCGCTGATTTATTCCGCAAGCGGCGGTCTGTTCGGCCTGGGCCTGGGCAACGGCTGTCTGCGCGAAGTGTTCGCCTCGTGCGAAGACCTTGCCTTCGGCGTCGTCTGCGAGGAGTTCGGGATCATTATGGGCTTTTTGATCCCCCTCGTCTACGCGGCCGTGGTCGTTAAGATGGTCGTCGGCGCCAAAAAAGCGCGTTCGTCGTATTACGCCATCGCCTCCGTCGCCGCGGCGTCGCTGATATTGTTCCAATCCATGCTCAGCATTTTCGGCATTACCGACCTGCTGCCGATGACGGGCGTTACCGTGCCGTTTGTCAGCAAGGGCGGCACCAGTATGATCAGTTCGTTCCTGCTGCTGGCGTTCATTAAATCGGCGGACGTCCGCACGTTCGCAAGCTTCCGCCCGCAGCTTCAAACGGATTCGCCGCTTTTGGATCACAAACCCGCCGCCGCGACCGAACCGCGCAAAAAGGCGGCACCCGCTCCGGCGCAAAAGACCGAACCGCGCAAAAAAGCGACCGCCGCGCCGAAGGCGCCTCCGCAGAAGACCGCGCCGAAAAAATCGGCGACACAAAAATCGGCGACGCCAAAAGCAACGCCCAAGTCCAAACGGGAAGGGGGCGGCGGCGAATGAAAACCACGGCAAGACGGTCCTATATCGCGCTGCTGCTGGTCGCCGTGGTCATCGGCGGGCTCACCCTTCTCGGCGTGCGCCTGTTCGTGCACGGCGAAGAGTGGGCAACCATGCGCGCCAGCAGTCACATCACGTCGGACGGCAGTTTCATCGGCGCCGGCAGCGTCACGGACCGCAAGGGCGTGATCCTTGCCACCACCAGCGACGGCGAGCGCGTCTATAACGATTCCGAGGACGTGCGCCGCGCCACCCTGCACATCGTCGGCGATACCGAGGGGTATATCTCCTCGGGCGTACAGACCGCTTATAAGACCGAACTGATCGGCTACAACCGCGTGACGGGTCTGTATTCGCTCAAAAAGTACGGCAGGGGCAACGACGTTGCGCTGACGCTTGACGCCGATCTCTGTGCTTGTGCACTTGACGCGCTGGGCGGCCGCAAGGGGCTTATCGCCGCCTATAACTACAAGACGGGCGAACTGCTCTGCTCGGTATCCAGTCCGAACTACGACGTGCGCAACAAGCCGACCGCAAAAGAGATCGCCGCCGATCCCGACGGCGCGTACGACGGCCTCTACCTCAATCGGCTGATCGACGGTCTGTATACCCCCGGCTCTATCTTCAAAATCGTCACCACGGTCTGCGCCGTGGAGAATATGCCGAAACTGGACGATTGGGAATTCACCTGCGAAGGCGAGATCACGATCGGCGGCGTTGACGTGACCTGCCCCCATTCGCACGGCTCGCTCACGTTCCGCGAGGCGCTTGCGGACTCCTGCAACGGCGCGTTCGCGACGCTTGCCGCGAAACTCGGCGCCGATAAACTGCAGGCCACCGCCGCGGAACTCGGCTTCGGCAAGACCTTCGCTTTCGGCAACGGGACCACGCAGGCCAGCCGCTTCGATCTGACGAACGCCGCGCCCGGCGACGTCGCATGGGCGGGTGTCGGCCAGTATACCACGCTCGTCAATCCCTATCACATGCTGACCGTGCTCGGCGCCATCGCCAACGACGGCACGGCGGTCGAACCGTACGTCGTTTCGTCCGTCACCTCTCCCTCCGGCCGTACGGTGATGAAGCCGCAGCCGTCCACCGACGCGTATCTCACCCCCGAGATCGCCCGCAAGGTCGGCGATTACCTTCGCTCCGACGTCACCGACAATTACGGCGACTGGAATTTTGAGGGTCTGTCCATGTGCGGCAAGACCGGCACCGCAGAAGTCGGCGACGACAAAGAACCGCACGCCTGGTTTGTCGGCTATTCGCAAAACGAACGCTGCCCCGTGGCCATCGTCGTCTGTATCGAAAACGGCGGCTGGGGCGCCACAAGTGCCATTCCCGTCGCTTCCGACGTGATGGAAGAGATTTATAAATCCGTTTCCTGAAGACTTTTTTCCGAAAGGTTGTCCGCTATGAGTTTTATCGAGTTCGATTCCGTTTACAAACGCTACAAAATGGGCGAGGTCATCATCAATGCCGCTGACGGTGTCACGTTCAATATCGAGCAGGGCGAGTTCTGCATCATCGTCGGCGCCAGCGGCGCCGGCAAAACGACGGTGCTGAACATCCTCGGCGGTATGGACGACAGCGACGACGGCAAGGTGCGCGTCGGCGGCGAATTGATCAACGAGTATGACAACAAGCGGCTGGTCGAGTACCGCCGCTACGACGTCGGTTTCGTGTTTCAGTTCTATAACCTCGTGCCCAACCTGACGGCGCTTGAAAACGTCGAACTCGCCACGCAGATCGGCAAAAAGTCGCTCAACCCCGCCAAGGTGCTGGAGCGCGTCGGCCTCGGCGAACGTCTGAACAACTTCCCCGCACAACTTTCCGGCGGCGAGCAGCAGCGCGTGTCCATTGCCCGCGCCCTCGCCAAAAACCCCAAGATCCTGCTCTGCGACGAGCCGACCGGCGCGCTGGACTACGTCACCGGCAAACAGATTTTGAAACTGCTGCAGGACACCAGCCGCGAAACGGGGATGACGGTCATCGTCATTACCCACAACCAGGCGCTTACCCCGACGGCGGACCGCGTCATCACCCTCAAGAGCGGCCGCGTCGTCAGCAATGAAGTCAACCCCGACCCGAAATCGGTTATGGACGTCGAGTGGTGACCCGTTCAAAAACCGAGGGAAAGGAACTGTTACGATGAACAAAGCATACCTGACCGACAGTCTGCGGTCCATCCGCGATACGTTCACCCGGTTCGTGTCGATCATCGCCATCGTCACGCTCGGGTGCAGTATCTTCTGCGGCTTCAACGCGGTCTACCCGGATATGGTCGGCACCGCCGACGCGTACTACAAGCAATACAATCTGATGGATCTGCGTTTGCAGTCGTTCTTGGGTCTGTATGACGCCGACCTCGACGCCATCCGTGCCATCGAGGGCGTCAAGGCCGTGCAGGGCGAGCGCTTCGTCGACGGCTTCGTGCAGATGCCCACCGGCGAAGGGGATAAGTACGAGGGCATCGTCGATATTGACGGTTCTGAACTGACCCTGCGCGTGATGGGGCTTGACCTCAACAAGGCCGTCGCGTTCCAGAACGGCGAAAACGACCCGAACTACATCAACCGCCTGCAGCTGATCGAGGGGCGCTATCCCGAGCAGATCACCGAGTGCGTGGTCACCTGCAGCGACCTTACCACGCCCGACCAGTTCAAGATCGGCAATACCATCCGCATCGCCGGCGACGGCGAGGAGATGAGTTATTACCTCAAAAATACCGACTTCACCATCGTCGGCATCGTCAAAACGCCCTACTGGGTGTCGTACGAGCGCGGCACCACCACCGCCGGCAGCGGCAAACTCGGCGATTACATCTACGTCAAAGACAGTCCCGAAGACAGCGTCTTTTCCGCCAAGATGAGTTATTACAGCGAGGTCTACGTCACGCTTGACGACGCCGATGAGTACGGCGCTTACAGCAAGGCGTATGACGAGTACGTCAGCCGTATGCAGAAAAAGATCGTCAGCGCGGTCGAACCGCTGGCCGCCGCCAGCCGCAACCGTTTGAATATCGGCCTGGAGGATCGCATCAATGCCGCCAAACCGCAGATCGCTCAGGCGGAGGGTACCGTCAACGCACGGCTGGATGAGGGCAAGAGCCAGCTCGACCAGCTCTATGAGATGGAAAAGAGCGGCGCCGACGAGCTCGAGCGCATTCAGAAAGAGGTCGACGAAAAGTACGACGCCGCGCAGGCGGATATCCAGGCGGGCAGCGACCAGTACGTCGCCGCCGTCGAGGAGTACAACCAAAAGCAGTTGGCGGTCAGTACCGGCCAGGCCGAACTCGAGCAGAAAAAACTGCAGTATAACCAAAAGCGCACCGAGGCGGATCTCGCCAAAGAACAGCTTGACAAGGCCGAAACCAAAATCGCCATCGCCACCGCCGAGATCAATGCCACCACGGCACTGATCGCCAGTACCGAAACCACTCTCAATACCCTTAAAAGCCGTCAGGACGTCTCGCAGAGCGATCTGGATCTGGACGGTATGGCACAGCGCCTTGAACAGACCAACCCCGACCTCGCCAAAACCCTTCGCTCGGCGTCCAACCTGACTGCGCAGGGTATGGCGGCCGACGCCATCGTTGAGGTCAACACCTTGCTGGATAAGTATAAGAGCGATCTCGTCGTTGCGACCGAACAGCGCGACGCCGGTCAGCAGGAATGGAACGCCCGCAACGAGGAGTACCAGGCGGCGAACGATAAATTGATCGCCGTCAAAGCCGAACTGGACGCCGCCGAAAGTCAGCTCAACCGCGCGCAGAAAGAACTGGATTCCTATAAGGAACAGATCGAAGCGGGCGGCAACCGCATCCAGTACAACTCCCTGCAGGCCCAGACCGAGTACACCATCGCCCAGGTCAAACTTGCCCAGCAGATGACCAAACTGCAGAATATCAAAGCGATCATTGCCCAGGCGGAGGAGACGTACGCAAAGACCAAAGCCGAGGTCAACGCTTCTCTCGGACTTGCCAAGACCGAATATAACCGCGCACAGCGTCTGCTGAAGAATATTCAGGCCGGCGCGGGCTGGTCGGTCTATACCCGCCATGACAGCCCCGGTTACAGCGGTTACGGCGAGGCGGCCGAGAATATGCGCCGCATCTCGTACTTCTTCCCGGTGTTCTTCTTCCTCGTTTCCACCCTTATTTGCCTGACCACCATGACCCGCATGGTCGAGGAGGAGCGCATACAGCTCGGCACCCTCAAGGCGCTCGGCTACACCAACCGCATGATCTCCAGCAAATACACCACCTACGCCGTGCTGGCAAGTTCCGCCGGCGCCGTGTTCGGTATCATCATCGGCTTTATCGCTCTGCCGCTGGCCATTACCTCGGCGTGGAACATTATGTACGAGATGCCCGACATCACCGTCACGTTCTACCCGACGTACATCATCCTCGGCATTCTGATCTCCGTCGTGACCACGGTCTTTGCCACGCGCATCGCGTGCCGCAAGGATTTCGCCTCCGTGCCCGCCGTGCTGATGCGGCCCAAATCGCCCAAGGATGGCAAGCGTGTCTGGCTTGAACGGATCACCCCCGTGTGGAAACGTTTGAGTTTCACCGGCAAGGTCACCATGCGCAACCTCTTCCGCAACAAGCGCCGCTTCGTGGTGACGGTGCTCGGCATCGCGGGCTGTACGGCGCTGCTGCTGACAAGTTTCGGCCTGCGCAACGCCATCGGATCGGTCATCGCCGACCAGTACGGCGAAAACGGTATTGACGAATTTGATCTGCAAGTCGTCATCGACGAACCGCAGATCTCCAGCGACGACAGCGTGCCCGTTCGCGAGGTCGAATCGCTCGAGATTTCGGGCAAACCCGCGATCAAGTCCGCCATGCTGGCGTATCTGAAGGTCTGCACCGGCAGTTCCAGCCGCAGTCAAAAGGACCTTGAGGTGGATATTCTCGTCCCCGAAAAACCGCAGATCATCCGTGATTTCATCAACATCCGCGCGGACGGCAAAGACGTGCCCTTCACCGACGACGGCGCCGTCATCACCCGCAAACTCTCCGAAAAGACCAAGACGGGCGTGGGCGATTACCTGACCCTTACGTGGACCGAGGGTTCGACCGAGCATACCTACGACGTGAAGGTGCTCGGCGTCGCCGATAACTACACCTTCCACTACGTGTATATGACGCCCTATTGCTACCATCAGATGACGCACGGCGTCGCTCCGACCTACAACTACCTGTTCTGCAACACCAATCCCGATCTTGACAGCGATGAAAAGGCGGAACTCGAAAAGGCCGTCAACAACGTCAGCGGCATCAACGGTACCGTTTATACAAGCGTTATCGTCGACAGTTTCAGCAACATCGTCCGCGCGCTGAATATCATCATATATATTCTGATCGCTGCTGCAATGGCACTTGCGGTCGTCGTGCTGTACAACCTGAACAACATCAACATCAACGAGCGCGTCAAGGAACTTGCCACGCTCAAAGTGCTCGGCTTTTACGATACCGAGGTTTCGTCCTACATTTACCGCGAGAATATCATCTTGACCTTCTTCGGCGTTGTGCTGGGTCTGTTGGCGGGCGTTCCGTTTGATATGCTCGTCATTCGCGTGATCGACATCGACGCCCTGACCTTCAAGACCGACATCGGTTGGCTCGGCTTTGTGCTTGCGTGCGCGGTCACGCTGTTCTTCGCCCTTGTTGTCAATATCAAGATGCACTTCAATTTGAAAAAGATCAGCATGGTCGAATCGCTCAAATCCGTTGAATAAACGAAACATGCGCAACAAAAAACCTCCGCTTTAGCCGACTGTCCCAAAGGACAGTCGGCAACGAAATCCACCCCTGCGGGGTGGGTGAAATCGCCTGCGGCGGTGAAATTGCC
>CADBON010000053.1 GCA_902796315.1 Oscillospiraceae bacterium
CCGACCATCTCGTTTGCCGATTATTTGACCGAAAAGCTCAAAAAACTTGTCGTCGACGTCGACGCCGTTGAGGCTATCTACGTCGAGGAGCCCGAGTTCTTTCTGCGCGGCGGCTACAGCGAGGCGTTCAAACGCGAGTACCGCCTGTATTACGGCGAAGAGTGGGTCCCCCCGCACGAGAGCGTGGATGCGTTTTACCGCTGTTCCAAACTCAAGGCCTATCTGTACGCCCGCACCATTGACCGTGTCGGCAGCGCCGTAAAGGAGTACGCCCTGCAAAAGTACGGCCGCGTGCTCAAGTTCTGCGTCCCGACCCATTCCCTGATCAATTACACCCAGTGGAAGATCGTCAGCCCCGAGGGCAAACTCGCCGACCTGCCCTGTGTGGACGCCCTCATCTCGCAGACTTGGACCGGTACCTCGCGTGAAAAGACCTGGTATGACGGCAAGTACGAGGAGCGCACCTTTGAGACCGCCTACCTCGAGTACGGCGCCATGCAGGAACTGGTCAAGGGCACCGGCCGCGAGATGTGGTTTCTGCACGACCCGATCGAAGATAACCCGATCTTTGACTGGGACGATTACCGCAAAAACTATTTCTGTGTGGTCGCGGCGTCGTATCTGCACCCGCTGGTGAATAAGTACGAGATCTGCCCGTGGCCGAACCGCGTGTTCGACCGCAAATACCCCGAGGGCAGCCCCGACGCGACCTTTATCCCCGACGATTACGCGACGGTCATCAGCAACGTGTTCAATCTCAGCGGCACGCTGGAGACCGCCCCGCTCACCGGCACGCGCGTCGGCGTACTGTGCGGCGACTGCGAACTCTATCAGCGCGCCTACCCCGACAGCGAATATGGCGGCAAGGCACCGGAGGAGGAGACGGGTACCGTCATTCGCGAAAAGGACGAACTGATCGACGAGATCAAACGCACGGTCGTCGACGCCGAAACGCCCGACCGCGAGCGCCTGCTTGATCTGATGGCGAGCTCCGGCTTTCCGGGCTTTTTCTCGTTGGCGAATCCGCTGCTGATCTACGGTGTGCCGATCCGTCCCGTGCTGCTCAATAACGTGCGCCGCTACGTCGGGTATCTCGACGATTACGACGTGCTCGTCCTCAGTTACGAGTATATGAAGCCCGACTTTCCCGACGTCAACGCCGCGCTTGCCGAGTGGGTGCAAAAGGGCGGCGTGCTGATCTACGTCGGCGACGGGTTTGACCCCTATCACGGCATCCGCTCGTGGTGGACGGGCAAATATGCCAACCCCGCCGAGCATCTCTTCTCGTTGCTTGGGGTAACCCTTCCCGCCGACCGCGCAATCACCGCCGTCGGCAGCGGCTTTGTCGGCGTGTGGAACGTCAACCCCGTGACCCTCGGCTTCAAAAAAGAGGGGAGCGACGGCCTGCGCGCCTTCGTTCGGGAAGCGGCCGCCCGCAAGGGTCTGTCGATCCCGTTCAGGAACTATCTCGACATTCGGCGCGGCAATTTGATCATTTCCGCCTGCCTTGAGCACAGCGTCACCGACGAGCCGAAGGTCTACACCGGTCGCTTTGCGGATATGTTCACCCCCGATTTCGCGCTCACGAATGAAAAACGCGTCGCTCCGGGCGAGCGCAGCGTGCTGTTCGATCTGGATACTGTCGCCGACCAAGACCTCGCCGTGATCGGCACGTCGGTGCGTTTTCTGTCTATGACGGATGACCGGGCGGCGAAGATCGTTACCGCCCAGGTGCGCGGCATTGCCGGCATCCACGCGGCCGTGCGGCTCAAGGTGCCGTTCGCGGTCACCGCCGCCGACGTCGACGGCGTTCCCTGCACCGTTGCGTACGACGCCGACAGCCAAACCGTTTTGCTTCGCTTTCCCAATACGCAAGGGGAGCACACCCTGACCGTGCGCGGCTGACGCGCCTTTTTGCATCCCCGCGTTTTCGGGCGTTCGACGGTAAAAATACGTTTCTTGCGAATTCTTGAAAAAAATTCTTGCATTCTGAATCGTTTCGTGCTAATATAGTCGGGTGTATGAAACAAAAGGAGGTGTACCGCAGTGGCCAACATCAAATCCGCGAAAAAGAGAGTTCTCGTCAACGAGAAAAAAGCCGCCAAAAACAAGGCGGAAAATTCTGCTCTGAAAACCGCTATCAAAAAGGCGAACGCCGCCATTGAAGCCGACGACGCCGGTAAGGAAGAGGCCGTCAAGACCGCCGTCAAAAAGATTGACAAGGCGGCCGCCAACGGCTTGATCCATAAGAATAACGCTGCTCATAAAAAGTCTGAGCTTGCTCTGAAGCTCAACAAAAAAGCGTAACAAGCGTACGAAACAACCGCTCTCCGAATCGGAGAGCGGTTTCGTTTTGTGTTAATGGAATTGTCAGATGCGGTTTTTGAACGCCTTTTCCGTGCCGAGATACAGCGCCGGCACCAGGATCACGGCGGCGACGAGCTCGAGGATGCCGTTCACGCTGATCAGCACGCCGTACACGTTCTGTACGATGGCCTGCAGGTTGGCGTAAACGTTGATCCAATCGCCCGTAAACTGGATGGCGGTCAGCACCAGCACCGTGTTGGTGAGCGTGCCGGCGACCGCGGCGATGCCGAGCGAAACGGCCTTCGGCACCTTCGTTTTTTTCAGGGCTTTAAAGACCAGGCCTGCGACCAGGCCGACGAGAATGCGCGGCACGACGGAGATCAGCGGGTTAAGAAACAGCCCCCACAGCGGGTTGGTCGTCGCACGCAGCACGCACGACAGACCCCACATACCGCCCAGCAGGGCGCCGTAGGCGGGGCCGAGCACACACGCGCCGTAGATGATGAGAATGTGCAGGGTCGTGATCTCGATCACGCCGCCGTATGAGATGTAACCGAATTGCGGCACAAACGTCATTACGAAGGTTAATGCGATGAAGATGGCGGCGGTGATCAGACGGGTGAGTTTTTGCTTTTTGTTCATGATTGTTCCTCCTTTGCTACTGTTCTCTTGCGAGATACAATGCGGTGGATGGCGTACTTACTGGTTTTTATGATAAATGGCCAACAGGCCCTCCAGTACAAGATCGGGGTCCAGCACGACCTCCCGCTCACAGCAGGCGGCAACGTCGCGTGACAGACCGCCCGTGGCGATCAC
>CADBON010000054.1 GCA_902796315.1 Oscillospiraceae bacterium
GCAGACTTTTCATGGTGACAAGTGGCATAGTGGTTCTCCCTTCCCGGAAAAAATTGCTCAATTTATTCTACAACACGCGGGCACATAAATCAAGTTGTTTTCTTATAAAATTTTTAAGATAAAATAAAAACAAAGAAGCCCGTTTCCGAATTCCGAAACGGCCTTCTTTGCTGCGTAAAGTTGTGGCGTACAACTTGCTACTATCATACACGAACGACGCAGGCATTGCAAGCAAAAAATTTCCGTGATTTTCTACAAAGATTTACGCGGGATTCGGTCAATCCCATCAAATTTCAAAGCCGGATTGCATTTTTTTCATGCGTGTGCTACACTGAAATCGTAAAGGAGATGAATGAAAATGGTGCTGTTCTGCTGCTTTTTGGGGCTCGGCCTTGTTAGTTTGATTCTGTTCCTTACCAAGCGCAAGGCGGAAGTCACACTTGGCGTCGTTACGCTGAAGACCGTGACCAGTCTGTTCTTCATTTTCGCCGCGCTTGCGGCCGCCTCGGTAAACGATGCGTGCCCGCGCTATTTCGCGCTGTTTATGGCAGGCGGCGCAGTGTTCGGCCTTTTGGGGGATCTGACGCTCGATTTGAAGTACGTTTACCCCAACGATTCGGGGTATTATCTGAAGTGCGGCTTCCTCAGTTTTTTGCTCGGTCACGTCTGCTATTCGACCGGTCTTATCATTCTGTATTACCGCTCTGCCATTGACCGTCCGCTGGTCGTTTTCGGCGTTGCCGCGCTGGTTTGCGTCGGGACGATCCTTTTCACGCTGACGACCGAAAATCTGCTCGGCGTACGGTACGGCGGCAGTAAGCCGATCACCTGCGTGTATATGGCGTTTCTCGGCTTTACGCTCGGCCTTTCGCTGGGGCTTGCCATCGCAACGCATTTCAGTACCCAAACGCTGATCATGCTGGTCGGCATGGTGCTGTTCATCGGGTCGGACGCGGTGCTGTCGGGCATCTACTTTTCGCTCGACGAGAAAAAGCGTACCAGCCGCCCGTCTATCGTTATCAACCACACCATGTATTATATCGCGCAGTTTTTGATTGCGCTTTCCATTCTGTTCGCTAAACCCAATCTGTAAGGATTTCGAAATATGACTGAAAAACTCTATTTGAAAGACGGCCATTGTATGTGCCGCAGCGCCGTTGTCACGGGGTGCGAGCCCTGTGACGGCGGCTTTGCCGTTTTGCTCGACGCCACACCCTTTTTTCCGGGCGGGGGCGGGCAGTCCTGCGACGGGGGAACACTTGACGGCGCCTGCGTTTCGCGCTGTTTTGAGGACGGCGACGACGTCGTGCATGTTTGTGAAAAATCCTTTGCCGTCGGCGCGGCGGTGACCGCGTGCGTTGACGAGAAGACCCGCTTTCGCCGGATGCAGCTGCACAGCGGCGAGCACATCGTATCGGGCGTCGCGCACGGCAAATGGGGGTGTGAGAACGTCGGGTTCCACATGGATGACAGCGCCGCGGTCATCGATTTTGACCGGGAACTGACCGCCGACCAACTCGCCGAACTCGAACGCTGCGCCAACCGCGCGATTTGGGAAAACCGTCCGTTCCGTATCTCATTCCCGTCGCCGGAAGAATTGCCGCGGCTCGACTACCGCAGCAAACTTGAACTGACCGAGAACGTTCGGCTGGTCGAGATCGAAGGGGTCGACCTCTGTGCCTGCTGTGCGCCGCACGTTGCCGCGTCGGGTGAGGTCGGCGCGATCAAGATCGTTGACCGTCTGCGCCACCGCGGAGGGATCCGTCTGACGATCGTCTGCGGGCAGAGCGCCTATGAAGATTACTGCCGCAAGCACGCCAACGTCAGCGCCATCTCCGCGTTGCTGTCCGCGAAACCCGACGAGACCGCGTCGTACGTTGAACGCCTGCTTGCAGAACGCGATTCTCTTGCGGGGGCGTTTCACGCCTATCAACTGCGTGTTGCCGAAGCGTCGCTGCCGCAGTTCGTTCCCTGCGGTTGTACGCTCTGTTTGGTGACCGATCTATTCGACGCCGATATGATGCGCTTTGCCGTGAACGTCAAAAAAGAAGAGGCGCCGCTTGCCGCCGTCTTTTCGGGCGATTCCACCGACGGTTACCGCTATCTCGCGGCGGGAAAAATCACCGATACCAAGTCGTTTGCAGCCCGTCTGAACGCTGCGCTTAACGGTCGCGGAGGCGGACGCGACGGTATGATCCAGGGCAGCGCCCAAACCACGCCCGACGCCATTCGCGCCTTTTTTGAGGCATTAAAGGAGACAGATCTATGAAAACTTTTTCGGAAAAACCGCCGCGCGGCTCCACGCCGCAGCCGGATCATATTTTTCTTTCGATCAACGGCGATGCCAAAACGTCGATGACCGTCACGTGGCGCACCTCTTTGGACGTCGAGGGCGGTTATGCTCTGTGCTGCGAAGATGGCGGCGCACCCGTGCGCTTTGACGCCGAAACCGACGTGTTTGAGAGCGATATCGACGTCAGCCGCCTCTACTGGGCGCACATGACCGGCCTCAAACCCGGTACGAAATACCGCTATACGGTCGGCGATGACGCGCACCGCAGCGAGGAGTTCTGGTTCACGACCGAGCCCGAAAATGAAGAGAGTTTTCAATTTCTGTGCATCTCCGATCAGCAGAAGGGCACGCCCCATGATCTGCCCGATTACTCGGGGCTGAAAAACCTGCTGACGCTCGCGCTTGAGCGGCACCCCGACGTTCGTTTTATTCTGACGGGCGGCGATAATACCGACTGCGGCCAGCACGAGGTGCAGTGGAACGGTATGTTCTCCGGGCTGACGGGGATCGTCGAGCACCTGCCCTATATGATGGCGGTCGGCAATCACGACACGCGCGGCTTTCAGGATTACGCAAACGGGATCGGCCGTTACTATTCTGAGCCCGCCGAGTTCTTCTGCCGTCAATGCCGCGGTTCATACCCCTACAACGGACCCGAGGGATGGAAGACCGAGACCTATGCCTTCGATTACGGCAACGCCCATTTTTCGATGATCGCCGTCAATGGGCCCGAGGACGTCAACCGCTGGCTGCTGCGCGATATTCCTGCCAGCGACCGCGCCTGGAAGATCGGCTCCTATCACTTCCCGATCTATTATTCCGGGCCCGAATTGAGCAATGACGACGCCTATCCCGTCATGCGCGAGGGGATGGAGCAGCTCGACGTCCTCTTCTCAGGTCACGAGCACAATTTCAGCCGCAGTTTCCCGATCCGCAACGAATCGCTTTTTGACCGTCCCTCGCAGGGCACGGTGCATTATGAACTCGGCAATTCCAACGACAACCCGCCCGGCACCATGACCGTCAAAAAGGTGTGGCACGCCGCCTACTATCCCCAGGCGACGAGCGGTTCGTCGTACGCCGTCGTCGAGGTGTTCCGCGACAAACTGATTTTGACCGACTATCTGGACGATGGCAGGATCGTCGACCAATGCGTGATCGACAAGGCGAAGGATGAGATCTTGCCCCACGCCGTGGCGCCCGTGTACCGCCGCCCGCGCCTGTTTTACAAGGGCGTGGATCTGGGCATCGGACAGAAAGACTGTTATCCCGAGCAGAAAGACGGCGTGTGGTTTGCGCCGCTGTGCGTGTTGTTTTCCGTCATTTGCGCCGAGGTCGTCAAGGAACCCGGCAAGATCACGCTGGGGGTGTACGGCCACCGCGCCACGTTTACCGA
>CADBON010000055.1 GCA_902796315.1 Oscillospiraceae bacterium
AAGGCTGACGCCTTAGCCCGCGGTTTGAAGCAGTTACAGCGGAAAAGATCATTTCAAAATCTATGAAATCCCTAACCTGCACGCCCCTCCGTATGGCGGTGTGTTTTGTTTTAAGAGAGGTTACGGCAGAGCGTAGCCGCAGTCGAGCGCCTTGCAGTTGACGTCGATAAGGTCGGCGTGCTTGGCGGAAACGACCTTTTTGAGCGATTCCTTGATATTGTCATAAGAGATCCCGTCGCACTCTTTGATGAGTTTGCCGGTGATGACCATATTGGCCAGCGTCGGCGCGCCCATATCCTTGGCGAGCTGGGTGGCGGGCACGTAAAACACGCGAACGTCAGCGCGCTTCACCTGACGGGCGATCAGCGTGGAATCGACCAGGATCAGACCGCCGGGAACGACGGCGTCCTCAAATTTATCAAGCGAAGGCAGGTTCATGGCGACCAACACGTCGGGCTTGGTGACGATGGGCGAACCGACCGGCTCGTCGCTGATGATCACGCTGCAGTTGGCGGTACCGCCGCGCATCTCGGGGCCGTAGGACGGCAGCCACGACAGGTACTTGCCGTCGACCAGCGCTTTGTTCGCGAGCACTTTACCGGCGAACAGAATGCCCTGCCCGCCGAAACCGGCTAACAGAATTTGGGTGGTCATCTCACTCCGCCTCCTTTTCTGCGCTCTTGTCACGGTACACGCCGAGCGGGTAGTACGGGATCATCTTTTCCTCCACCCATTCCAGCGCTTTATCGGGCGTCATACCCCAGTTGGTCGGGCAGGAGGAAATGACCTCGACGAGCGAAAAGCCCTTTCCCTCGACCTGGTTGCGGAACGCCTTTTCGATAACGGCCTTGGCGTTGCGCACGTTTTTGACGTTGTTGACCGCCACACGGGCGATATACTCGGGCGCGTCGAGCGCGCTGAGCATTTCGCAGACCTTGATCGGATAACCGGCGGTGGCAACGTCACGGCCGTAGGGAGAGGTCTGTGTGACCTGACCGGGCAGCGACGTGGGCGCCATCTGGCCGCCCGTCATGCCGTAAATGGCGTTGTTGACGAAAATGATCGTGATATTTTCGTTGCGCGTGGCGGAGTGCACAGTCTCGGCCATGCCGATAGAGGCAAGGTCGCCGTCGCCCTGGTAACTGAACACGATGTTCTCGGGGCGGGCGCGTTTGATACCCGTGGCGACCGCGGGGGCGCGGCCGTGGGCGGCCTCCACCATATCGCAGGCGAAGTAATTGTACGCCATAACAGCGCAGCCGACGGGTGCAACGCCGATGGTTTTGCCCTCGATGCCGAGCGTGTCGATCGCTTCGGCGACCAGGCGGTGAATGATACCGTGCGTACAGCCGGGGCAATAATGCAGTTCGGCGTCCGTCAGACTTTTCGGTTTTTGAAACACGATGGCCATCAGACGTTCCCCCCTTCCAGTTTTTCAACGGTCTCGATGATCTGATCCGGCGTCGGGATCATACCGCCGGCGCGGTTGCAGAGCGTGACCGGTTTTTTGCACGATTCGGCAAGCCGCACGTCCTCGATCATCTGCCCCATGGAAAGTTCCACGCAGACAAAGTTGCTGACGTGTTCCGCCGCCTCGGCAATGGCTTTTTTCGGGAACGGCCATACCGTGATGGGACGGATAAGGCCCGCCTTGACGCCCTTTTCGCGCAGGGCGACGACCGCGTTTTTGGAAACGCGCGCGGCGATGCCGAACGCGACGATGCAGACGTCGGCGTCATCCATCAGATAACTCTCCCAGCGCGCCTCGTTCTCTTCAATGGTCTTGTAGCGCTCAAAACGCGAGAAATTGAACTTTTCGAGTTCGTCGGGCACGAGGTAGAGCGAGTTGACGATGTTGTGTTCGCGCTTCATTTCGGTACCGGTCAGCGCCCAGGGTTTCGCGATCTCGTGCGGTTCCTCTTCGGGAAGCGCAACGGGTTCCATCATCTGCCCCATGGTGCCGTCGGCAAGCAGCATGGCGGGCATGCGGTACTTGTCGGCAAGGTCGAAGGCAAGGCCGGTCAGATCCGCCATTTCCTGCACGGAGTCGGGCGTCAGCACGATCAGGTGATAATCGCCGTGGCCGCCCCCTTTGGTGGCTTGGAAATAGTCGGACTGTGAGGGCTGGATACCGCCCAGCCCGGGGCCGCCGCGCTGGCAGTTGACGATCAGGCACGGCAGGTCGGCGCCGGCGATGTAGGAGATGCCCTCCTGCTTCAGCGAAACGCCGGGCGAAGAGGATGACGTCATGGCGCGAACGCCCGCGGAAGCGGCGCCGTACACCATATTGATGGCGGCGATTTCACTCTCGGCCTGCAGGAAGGTACCGCCGATCTTGGGCATACGCTTCGCCATATAGGCGGCGATTTCGGTCTGGGGCGTAATGGGGTAACCGAAGTAGTGCCGGCAGCCAGCACGGATGGCGGCCTCGGCGATGGCCTCATTGCCCTTCATCAAGACTTTTTCAGACATATTCGGCACCTCACTTCTCAACGGTTAT
>CADBON010000056.1 GCA_902796315.1 Oscillospiraceae bacterium
CCCTCGAACGGGTAGGCGAACAGACGCTCGCCCGCGTTGTGCATGGCGGGGATGACGTTCTTGCCGAAGTCGTTGGAGGAATCGGGGTCATTTTCGTCGTCGATCAGGTACTGACGCAGTTTAGACCACGTGAACATATACACGCCCATGGACGCCTTGTTGCTGTGCGGCTCTTTCGGCTTTTCTTCAAAGGCGGTGATGCGGCCGTCGTCGTCGGCAATCATCAGGCCGAAACGGGGGGCCTCCTCCCACGGCACCTCGAACATGGCGATGGTGCAGGCGGCGTCCCTTTCTTTATGGAACTCCAGCATTTTGGAATAATCCATCTTATAAATGTGGTCGCCGGAAAGCACCGCCACGTACTCGGGATTGTAGCGGTCGATGAAATTGATATTCTGATAGATCGCGTTCGCGGTGCCCTTGTACCACTCGGTACCCTGAATCTGCTGATAGGGCGACAGAATGTGAACGCCGCCGTGGGCGCGGTCAAGATCCCACGGGGCCCCGTTGCCGATATAATCGTTCAGTTCAAGCGGTTGGTACTGCGTCAGCACGCCGACGGTGGTAATGCCGGAGTTGACGCAGTTGGACAGAGGAAAGTCGATGATCCGGTACTTTCCGCCATAGGGAACCGCGGGTTTGGCAATGTTTTTCGTGAGCACGCCGAGACGGGAACCCTGGCCGCCCGCGAGCAACATCGCAATACACTCGGTTTTGGTTGCCATGTTTTTCACGTTCCTTTCGGAAATAAATTATTTTTTCTTGCCGGCGGTTTTTCCGGCAGTTTTGACGGATTTGGTCGCGGCTTTCGCCGTTTTTGCGGCGGGCGCCTTTTGCGCCGCTTTGGCGGCGGACGCTTTCTTCGCGGATTTGGCGGGTTTTGCGGGTTCCGCCTTTTTGGCCGCGGTCTTCGGTTTCAGATAGAGGGCGGTCAGCGGCGGGAGCGTCAGTTCAATATACTGGCTGAAGCCGTGCATCTCGCCCTTGCGGCAGGTGTAGGTGCGGTGCAGTTTTTCGCCGGTGCCGCCGTACGCCGGTTCGTCGGAATTGAAGACCAGCGAATAGGCGTCCGCGGCGGGCACGCCGATCTTGTATCCCTCGCGCTTGACGGTGGTGAAGTTGCAGACGGCGACGATCTGTTTGCCGTCATTGTCGCTGCGGGTGAACGCGATGACGGAATTGACGTTGTCGTCGCTGACGATCCAGTTAAAGCCCTCCCAGCTGTAATCGATCTGCCACAGCGGGGCGTTGCGCTTATAGAAATTGTTGAGGGCGCGGGCATATTCCTGCAGGCAGCGGTGCATTTCATAATCCAGCAGCAACCAGTCCAGGCCTTTCTTGTAATCCCACTCGATAAACTGGCCGAACTCGGTGCCCATAAACAGCAGTTTTTTGCCGGGATGGGCGTACATATAACCGAGAAAGGCGCGCACGCCGGCGAACTTTTCGTTATAGTTGCCGGGCATCTTGTTGAGCAGCGAAAGCTTGCCGTGCACGACCTCGTCGTGCGAGATGGGCAAAATGAAATTTTCGGAAAAGGCGTAGAAGAACGAGAAGGTGATCAGATCGTGGTTGAACTTCTTGTAAACGCCGTCCATCGCGACGTAGCGCAGGATGTCGTTCATCCAGCCCATATTCCACTTGAAGTTGAAGCCGAGACCGCCGAGGTAAACGGGCTTGGAGACCATCGGCCAGGCGGTGCTCTCTTCAGCGATCATCATCACGTCGCCGTGACGCGCAAAGACCTCTTCGTTCAGGTCGCGCAGCAGGGCCACCGCTTCGAGGTTTTCGCGGCCGCCGTTGACGTTGGGCACCCACTCGCCGTCTTCGCGGCCGTAGTCGAGGTAAAGCATCGAGGCCACGGCGTCCACGCGCAGGCCGTCGATGTGGTACTCGTCAAACCAAAAACAGGCGTTGGAGATCAGGAATGAGCGCACCTCGTTGCGGCCGTAATCAAAGACCTTGGTCCCCCACTGCTTGTGCTCGCCCTTGCGGGGGTCGGCGTACTCATAGCAGACGTCGCCGTCAAAATCGGCAAGGCCGTAAGAGTCTTTGGGGAAGTGGGCGGGTACCCAGTCCATAATGACGCCGATGCCGGCTTTGTGGCAGGCGTCGACAAAGAACTTGAAATCGTCGGGCGTGCCGTAGCGGGAGGTCACGGCGAAATAGCCCGTGACCTGATACCCCCACGAACCGTCGAACGGGTGCTCGGCGAGGGGCATCATCTCAATATGGGTATAGCCCATATCCTTGACGTACGGCACCAGCTCCGCCGCCAGATCGCGGTAACTGTAGGGGTTGCCGTCGTCGTGCAGCCGCCACGAGCCGGCGTGCATCTCGTAGATATTGACCGGCGAAGAATAGACGGACGCCGCCGCGCGCTTTTGCAGCCAGGCGGAATCGCCCCACTTGTAACCGCCCTCATAGATCTTGGAGGCCGTACCGGGACGCGTCTCGGCATGGATGGCGTACGGGTCGGCCTTGTAGATCTGCCGGCCGCGCGCCGTGGTGATATAGAACTTGTAACTGTCGTAGCACTTGACGTTGTCGGCAAAACCTTCCCATACGCCGGCGTCGTTGAGCCGCGTCATCGGGCAGGCGTTAACATCCCAGCCGTTGAAGTCGCCCGTGACGCTCACCGCCTGCGCGTGGGGCGCCCACACGCGAAACACGTAACGGCCGTCGCCGAGGGGGTGCGCGCCTAAAAAATCCTGCGCGTTGAAGTTGCGCCCCTGGTGAAAGACGTACAGCGGAAAGTCGTTGGAATACTCCGTTTTTTTGGTACGAGCCATCCCTTACACCTCACAAAACGTACACAGATGATTATGCAGAATAATCATAACAAATTCAGAACGGGTTTTCAAGGGTTTTTCATATATTTTGTTAGAGGCGACTTGAAAGAATTTTCGCTTTTATTGTGCGTTTTGCACAAATCCTATTGACATAACGCACAGTTACTACGCGCCTGTTTTCGTGGATTCGGGACAAAAGCGTTTATGAACCGATTGTAAATTCCTCTTTCTCCCAAAAAATATCGGCGTTAATTTCTATTATTGAAATAAGTTTTCGGGAATTTTTGGTAGAATACGAAAGTTGCGTTACTTAACCGTTTAATAATTTGACACTTAACTTTCGGAGGCATTTATGGATTACAAACCGCTTGTCAAAAAACTGGCGGGCGTCACCTGCGGCCACCGCCGTCTGATTCGCCAGGCGGCCTCGCAGGCGGGGCTCTATTACGGCCAGCCGCCGATGCTTGAGTACATCGACGCACACAAAAACTGCTCGCAGACCGCGCTGGCGGAAGCGCTGGATATCTCCCCCGCCAGCGTTGCGACGTCACTGCGCCGCCTGGAAAAGGCGGGGTACGTGCGACGCACGCCCGACAAAACCGACAGCCGCAAAAACCGGCTGGCGCTGACAAAGGTCGGCGCAGACGCGCTCAAGCGTTTTCACGATTGCTGCGGTGATATCGACCGCGCGGTGTTCGGCGGTTTTTCGGACGCGGACTGCGCCGCGCTGTCGGCGCTGCTGGACCGGATGGCGCAAAACCTGGCCGCCGGGGAAACGGAGGGCTGTGACGATGTTTAAGACCATTCTCGCCCACGTCGGCAAGTATAAAAAGTTCGCCGTTCTTGCGCCGCTGATGATCGTGGTGGAGGTGCTGATCGAAGTTTCGATCCCCTATATGATGTCGGTCATTGTCGACTGCGGCATCGGCGGAGCGCCGCTGACCTCCAAAACGGGGCTGGTCGTACAGATTCTGCTGCGGCTCGGCTTTGGCAGCAAAAGCGGCACCGAACTGATCGTCTCGACCGGTCTTGTGATGATCGTTCTCGCTTGCCTGTCGCTGGCGGCGGGCGCGCTTGCGGCCTATTTCGCCGCCCGCGGCGGCATGGGTTTCGGCGCCAATCTGCGCGCCGCCCTGTTTGCGCGGATCCAGAATTTCTCGTTCCGCAACATCGACGATTTTTCGACCGGTTCGCTGATCACCCGCATCACCACCGATACCAATATGATACAGATGGGCTTCACGATGGCGCTGCGTATGCTCGTCCGCTCGCCGCTGATGTTCGTGATGGCCATTGTGATGGCGTTCAGCATCAACGCGCGGCTCGCCAGCGTGTTCCTGTTCGTGGCGCCGGTGATGTTTTTGCTGATCCTCATTATCGGTATGTCCGCGCACAAGCGCTTTGCGGCGATGTTCAAAAAATATGACGCGTTCAATACGATGATCCAGGAAAACCTGATCGGCATCCGCGTCGTCAAGGCGTTCGTCCGCGCCGAGCATGAAAAAGAAAAATTCAAGGTCGCCAACGACGATCTCAAAAACGCCTCGATCTTTGCCGAAAAGCTGATCATCCTCAACAACCCGATCATGTCGGTGTCGGTCTACACCTGCATTCTGCTGGTGCTGTACTTCGGCAGCCGCCTGATCACGGGCGGGCAGATGGAACTGGGCGACCTGATGAGCAGCATTACCTACATTCAGCAAATCTTTATGTCGCTGATGATGATCTCGATGATCTTCGTGATGTCGGTCATGGCGCTCGCTTCGATGAAGCGCGTCTGCGCGGTGCTGACGAGCGAACCCGAGATCCGCGACGACGAGGCGGACGAGGATCTGCTCGTCGAAAACGGCAGCGTGGAATTCCGCGGCGTCTGTTTCAAATATAATAAGAACGGCGAAAAGAACGTGCTGGACAACGTCAACCTGACCATCGACAGCGGCGACGTGGTGGGCATTATCGGCGCCACCGGCAGCGCAAAATCGTCGCTGGTGCAGTTGATCCCGCGGCTGTACGACGTGACCGAAGGCGAAGTTCTCGTCAGCGGCCGCAACGTCAAAGAGTATAAACTCAAAGAACTGCGCAAAAGCGTGGGCATGGTGCTGCAGAACAATCTGCTGTTCTCGGGCACCATCGCCGAAAACCTGCGCTGGGGCGACGAGAACGCCACCGACGAGGAACTGCGGCACGCGGCGCAGATTGCCCAGGCCGACGCGTTTATCACCAGTTTCCCGGACGGGTATGAAACCGACCTCGGGCAGGGCGGCGTCAACGTCAGCGGCGGTCAGAAACAGCGCCTGTGCATTGCGCGCGCCATTTTGAAAAAGCCGAAGATCCTGATCCTGGACGACAGCACGAGCGCCGTGGATACCGCGACCGACGCGAAGATCCGCGAAGAGATGCGCAAACTGCTGCCCGGCACGACGAAGATCATCATCGCCCAGCGCATCAGTTCCATTCAGCACGCCGACAAGATCGTGGTGCTGGACGACGGCAAGATCAACGACGTGGGCACCCACGACGAACTGCTGGAACGCAACGAGATCTACCGCGAGGTATACACGTCGCAGCAGTCCGGCCGTATGGAAGCGTGAAAGGAGGAGAGACAATGGCACAAAACCGCACCCAACAACCGAAAGGCCCCCGCGGCGGCAGAAACTTTGAAAAACCCAAGAACGCCCGCAAGACGCTTGTGCGCCTGCTCTCCTACGTGACGAAGCGAAAGACGCTGCTGGCTTTGATCGTACTGCTGGTCGTCATCAGCGCGCTGGTGAACGTCTACGGCACCTATCTGCTGACGCCCATTATCAACAAGATCGCAGAACTGCTCGACAACGGTTCCACCGACCTGGCGCCCATTATCAGAATGCTGGTCGGCCTTGCCGCCATCTACGCCGTCGGCGCCGCCGCACAGTATATCCAGGCGCGGCTGATGGTCTCGCTGGCGCAGGGCACGCTGCACAACCTGCGGCACGACCTGTTCGAGCACCTGCAGACCCTGCCCATCGGCTTTTACGACGCGCACACCCACGGCGAACTGATGAGCATTTTCACCAACGACGTCGACACGGTGCGCGAGGCGGTCAGCCAGGGGTTGATCCAAATCATCTCCTCCTCCATTATGGTGGTCGGCATCTTCCTGATGATGCTCTACATCAGCCCCGCCCTCACCTGCCTGATCGTACTGATGCTGGTCATTATGCTCGCCATCATCAAAACCATCGGCAAGCAGAGCGCCAAATACTTCCGCCTGCAGCAGGCGGGGATCGGCGCCGTGAACGGGTACATTGAAGAACTGATCGAAGGGCTGAAGGTCGTCAAGGTATTCGGCCGCGAGGCCAAAGCGACCGCCGAGTTCGGGGAGCGGAACGAAAAATACCGTCTGGCCGCCACGAACGCCCAGACCTTCGCGAGCGTGCTGATGCCTATCATGGGCAACCTCTCGTACTTCAACTTCGCCATCACCGCGGCGGTCGGCGCGTTCATCATCCTCTCGCTGAAGGGGCAGACGCCCGGCGCGGGGCTTGGCCTGTTCACGGGCGGTCTGGCGGGGGCTCTCACCATCGGCTCACTGGCGTCGTTCCTGCAGTACACGCGGCAGTTTTCCAACCCGATCACGCAGGTGTCACAGCAGTTCAACAGTCTGCTGGCGGCCCTGGCGGGCGCGGAGCGCATCTTCGCCGTCATTGACGCCGAGCCCGAAACCGACGACGGTTACGTAACCCTGGTCAACGTGATCGAAAACGCCGACGGCACGCTGACCGAAACGCCCGAACGGACCGGTCACTGGGCGTGGAAACACCCGCACAGCGCCGACGGTTCCGTGACTTACACCTCGTTGAAGGGCGACGTGCGCTTCCACGACGTCACCTTCAGTTACAACGGCAAAAAGACCGTACTCAACAACATTTCGCTGTACGCGAAACCCGGTCAGAAGATCGCGTTCGTCGGTTCCACCGGCGCCGGCAAGACGACCATCACCAACCTCATCAACCGCTTTTACGACGTGCAGCAGGGCAAGATCACCTACGACGGCATCAACGTCAAAAAGATCCGCAAGGACGATCTGCGCCGCTCGCTGGCGATGGTGCTGCAGGACACGCACCTGTTTACCGGCACAGTGGAGGACAACATCCGCTACGGCAAACTGGACGCCACGCACGAAGAGGTCGTGCGGGCCGCCAAGCTTGCCAACGCCGACTCGTTCATCACCCGCCTGCCCGAGGGGTATAACACCGTGCTGACGGGTGACGGCGGCAATCTGTCGCAGGGTCAGCGCCAGCTACTGGCGATCGCCCGCGCCGCCGTGGCGGACCCGCCCGTGCTGATTCTGGACGAAGCCACCTCCTCGATCGATACCCGCACCGAGCGGCTGATCGAAAAGGGTATGGACAAACTGATGGAGGGCAAGACCGTATTCGTGATCGCCCACCGTCTGTCGACCGTACGAAACGCCAACGCCATTATGGTATTGGAAAACGGCGAGATCATCGAAAAGGGCGACCACGACGATCTGCTGGCCGCCGGGGGCAAATATTACAAACTTTATACGGGGCAGTTTGAACTTTCGTAAAACTTGCCGATAAAGAGTTACAGGTTCGTTACAAAACCCCCTTTCCCTTGACTTTGGTTTGAATTGTGATATACTTTTAGCGTTTCCCAAACGGGAGAAATAAGGAATCATTTTGATTACATTGTGAGGTATCTTCCTATGGATTCGTCCTTCAAGTCCGGCGTCTATGAGTTCGCCATCAAGCAGGCTCTGCATTATGCGCGCCGCGACCCCGACAAAAACCTGCTCAAGGTGCTGAACCTTGTGGAAAAGGCCGACCGTAAAGGCGCCAACACCGTCACCTATAACAACCTGCGCAAATCGCTGCAGGATCCGAACAACAACTGGACCGTTTTCATCAAAAACATTCTGCGCAACGTCGATCCCGACGTGCTTGACCGCTTTCTGCCCGGCTTTTTGAATCTGGCTCTCAAGAGTTTCGCCGTGCGGACCGAAAAGATCAAAGAACACGGGTGCAACATCCCGATGTCCATCCTCATCGACCCGACCGCGGCCTGCAACCTGCACTGCACGGGCTGCTGGGCGGCCGAGTACGGCAAGAACCTTTCGCTGAGTTACGAACTGCTGGCGGACGTCATTCGCCAGGGCAAGGAACTGGGCACCTACCTTTACATCTTCTCGGGCGGCGAACCGCTGATGCGCAAGGACGATATTCTGCGTCTGTGCCGCGAGAACCCCGACTGCGTGTTCCTGTCGTTCACCAACGCCACGCTGATCGACGAGCAGTTCGCCAAGGATCTTGCCGCCGTCGGCA
This sequence comes from Oscillospiraceae bacterium, assembly GCA_902796315.1. Taxonomy (GTDB): domain Bacteria; phylum Bacillota; class Clostridia; order Oscillospirales; family Acutalibacteraceae; genus DTU089. The sequence continues at coordinate 8,117 of CADBON010000056.1, forward strand.
ACTTTGCGCTGGCCATCTCCATCGAGGGTGACGAAGAGCACACCGATATGCGCCGCGGCAAAGGCACCTATCAGAAAATTATGCGGGGCGTTAACCTGCTGAAAGCGCAGGGCGTGGTGTTCGGCTTCTCGATCTGCTACCATTCGCAGAACGTCGAGCAGGTCTGCGCACCCGAGTATATTGATTTCCTGATCGACCACGGCGGTCTGTTCACCTGGTTCTTTACCTATATGCCCGTCGGCAAGGACGCCGTGACCGATCTGATGGTCTCCGCCGAGCAGCGCAAGCGCGCCTATGACCTGATCCGCGAGGCGCGCCGCACCAAACCGATGTTCCTGATGGACTTCTGGAACGACGGCGAGTACGTGCAGGGCTGCGTCGCGGGCGGCCGCCACTATCTGCACATCAACTCCAACGGCGACGTGGAGCCCTGCGCCTTTGTGCACTACAGCAACGTCAACATCAAGGACGTCACCCTGCTTGAAGCGCTGAAATCCCCGCTGTTTATGGAGTATTACAAGGGTCAGCCGTGGAACCACAACCACCTGCGCCCCTGCCCGATCCTTGACAACCCCGACGCCATCGTCGGCGCGGTGGAGCGCAGCGGCGCCCACTCGACCGAGATGCTGGCCCCCGAAGACCCGCGCGACCTCGCCGCAAAGACGCGGCACGCCGCCGAGGAATGGGCCAAGGTCGCCGACAAGATGTGGGCGGACACCGATCTGGATAAGCACAACAACCCCAGCGTGATGTACAAAGAAGAAGACGCGGCGAAATAAACGCGCGCAAAACACAAACAAAAAAAACGGCTTTGCTATCACATAGCAAAGCCGTTTTTGTTGTTCGGTTTTATACGCCGTAGATGGGGTGCGCCTCGCAGATGCGGGCAACGGCGGCGCGGATGCCGTCGGCGCTTGCGTCAAAATCGACGGCGGCGCGTTTGATGAACGAAGCGATGTCGATCATATCCTGCGCCTCAAGCCCGCGGGTGGTAACGGCGGCGGTGCCGATGCGGATGCCGCTGGTGACGAAGGGCTTTTCGGGGTCGTGGGGAATGGCGTTCTTGTTGACGGTGATGTTGACCTCGTCCAGACGGTGCTCCAGCTCTTTGCCGGTAACGCCGAGCGAGCGCAGGTCGAGAAGCAGCAGGTGGTTGTCGGTGCCGCCGCTGACCATATCCACGCCCTCGGCGCAAAGCGCGTTCTCAAGCGCCTTGCAGTTGGAAACGACGTGCTTGATATACTCTTTGAACGACGGCTGCAGCGCTTCGCCGAAGCAGACGGCTTTTGCGGCGATGATGTGCTCGAGCGGGCCGCCCTGACTGCCGGGGAAGATGGCCTTGTTGATGCGTTTGGCAAGCTCCTCGTCATTGGTGAGGATCAGGCCGCCGCGGGGACCGCGCAGGGTCTTGTGCGTGGTGGAGGTAGTGACGTGCGCATACGGCACGGGCGAGGGATGGTACCCGGCCGCGACAAGACCGGCGATGTGCGCCATATCGACCATGAGATAGGCACCGACTTCATCGGCGATCTCGCGGAAGCGCTTGAAATCGATCACACGGGGGTAGGCGGAAGCGCCGGCAACGATCAGTTTCGGGCGGCACTCTTTGGCTTTGGCAAGCACCGCGTCGTAATCGATGCGGCCCTCGTCGTTCACGCCGTAGCTTTCAAAATGATAGAGTTTGCCGCTCATGTTGACGGGCGAGCCGTGCGTCAGATGGCCGCCGTCGGCAAGACTCATGCCCAGCACGGTATCGCCGGGTTCGAGCAGGGTGAAATAAACGGCGAAGTTCGCCTGCGAGCCGGAGTGGGGCTGTACGTTGGCAAAACCCGCGCCGAACAGTTTTTTGACGCGCTCGATGGCGAGATCCTCAGCCACGTCGACGTAGCCGCAGCCGCCGTAATAACGGTGGGCCGGATAGCCCTCGGCGTATTTGTTCGTCAGCACGCTGCCGGAGGCCGCCATGACGGCGGGCGAGGCAATGTTTTCGCTGGCGATCAGTTCCAGATTGCGGTTCTGACGGCCGAGTTCACCGTACACGGCCTCGTACAGTTCGGGATCGGCCTGACGGATCAGCTGCAGATCTGCGGTAATAAACTCGTTCATGAAAATTCCCCCTTTTCGTCGTTATCCATATTGTACAATAAATCCCGCGCGTTTGCAATCGTACAGGAATCCAAGATTCCCCCTCGATCGTCGTGTTTTTTTGTCTGTTTTTCGGAAATCCGGAAAGGCTGAATGTTTCCTAGAGCAGATGATATTAACTTTTCACTCAATTACAGTTAACAATGAGGGCAAATCATATCTATCATCGTCACAACAAACACTCCTTAATTGTTTTCAGATTCTGTGTCTTGGGAATCATAGGTGCTTTTTTGATTACTTTTAACTGTATTAAGTTCTTCCATATAACCTGCGGTAATAATGCCAGCGGGTAAGGCGACTATCGCTATACCAAACAATGAGGAAATCATCGCAATAACCTTGCCCGTTGTAGAAATGGGGTAAATATCGCCGTAGCCAACAGTTGTTAAAGAAACCGTAGCCCAATATACGGCGTCAAAGAAATTATCAAAAGTATCCGGCTCAACATTAAAAATAACGAGTGCACACACTAATATGTAACCGATAGCAAGAACACAGACAAAAGCAAGGGAGCGTCTTTGTTTCTTCAAGACATTACCTATTATTTTAATGTTTTTGCTATAACGCACCGCCTTAAACACACGGAACACGCGAAAAGTCTTCAAAAGTCTGAACACCTTTAGCGCCTTGAATCCTTGGCCTAAAATACCCAGTGAAGGAAGTATTGACAACAAATCAAGAACCGCCATCGGTGTGAAAGGATGTATCAAAAAAGAGACTGCACCTTTTTGCAACTTTTTATCTGCAATAATCCATCGTATGATATAGTCTATTATAAAGACCGAAACCGTTATTAAATCGATCCAATCTAAAAACTTATTTGTCGCTTTAGTGACGAGTGGAGCCAAACTCGCTACTATGATTATCATTGAAAAGATATTGTAAGCATCATCTTTGTCAAGTTTACCATCGTCTCGTGACAACTCGATTATTTCGTATAATCGTTCTCTCAAGAAAAGCCCTCCACTCTTCTTCGTTTTCTTGTATATTATATCGTAGTATAACAAAATAAACAAGCGGAGAATCTGCAATTTCGATGTTTTTTACTAACATACTAGAGTTTTCAACGCACACAAACAAAAAACAGGGAGTTTAGCAGTTCGTCTATATAATTCAATAAAAAATTTACTGTCCTACGGAAACGGGAACTTGTCAAACTGACAATTTGTGCTATAATGAATTTGTATCGCATTTTTTCGAAAAGAAGGTGCCGCGCAAGCGGACGCACATGAAACTTTCTGAACTGAAAACAAAATACGACGTCGTCATCGTCGGCAGCGGTGTGGCGGGGCTTTACGCCGCGCTGAACTTCCCCGCCGACGTACGGATCCTGATGCTCTCAAAGCAGGAACGGCACTGCAGCAACTCGTCGCTCGCGCAGGGCGGCGTGGCGTGCGTGCTGAGTTTTGAAAACGACAGTTACGACCTGCATATTCAGGACACCATGATCGCCGGCCGTTACGCCAACGACCCCGAGGCCGTGGAGCAGTTGGTCCACGAGGGGCCGAACGACGTACGCAAGACGATGGAATACGGCGTCGATTATGACCGCGACGAGAACGGCAACCTCATCAAAACGCTCGAGGGCGGCCACTCGCGCCGCCGCATCGTCCACCACAAGGACACCAGCGGCAAAGAACTGGTCGACAAACTCGTGCTGGCGGTCGAAAAACTGCCCAACGTCACGCTGGCGGACAACACGCTTGTCACCACAATGAGCCGCGTCAAGAACGGGTTTCGGCTGGAACTGCTGCAAGACGGCGATTTTCGCTTTGTCTTCTGTGATTATTGCCTGCTTGCCACGGGCGGTATCGGCCGCGTGTACAAATACACGACCAACCCCTCGGTCGCGACTGGCGACGGGATCCGTTTGGCGTACGAGATGGGCGCCTCGATCAAGAATATCAGTTATATCCAGTTCCACCCGACGGCCTTCAACGGGCCCAACCGCGAGCAGTTCCTCATCAGCGAGGCGGTGCGCGGCGAGGGCGCCTACCTGCTGAACGGCAACAAAGAGCGGTTTATGGACCGCTACGACGAACGGCTGGAACTCGCCCCGCGCGACGTGGTTTCACGCTCGATCATCCTGGAAAGCCGCCGGCTTGGCAACAACAACTTTTATCTCGACATTCGCTACAAAGGCGAAGAGTATTTGAAAAAACGCTTCCCCGGGATCTATGCCGGCTGTCTGGAACAGGGCGTCAACATCGCCGAGGATCTGATCCCCGTCTTCCCCTGCCACCACTATCTGATGGGCGGTATCGAGGTCGATCTGAACGCGCGCACCACCCTGCCGCGTCTGTACGCCGCGGGCGAATGCTCGTGCACGGGCGTGCACGGCAAAAACCGATTGGCCAGCAACTCGCTGCTGGAAGCGCTCGTCTACGGCCGCAAGGCGGCGGAGGACATTACCCGCTGTCTGCGCGCAGACTACCCCGCCCTGACCGACTTCACCGAGCCCGAAACAGACCGCACCGGCGCGCCTCTGCCGAAGGGCATCCGCACCGAGATCCGCGAGATCATGCAGCGCTCGTACTTCGTCATCCCCGACGAGGGCGCCATCCACCAGGGAAAAAAGCGGTTGGAGGCCATTCTGAACCGCCTGCGCAACGGCAAATTCGCCATCACGACCGACTATTGCGAAGCGCGCTCGCTCGCGACGGTCGCATACCTGATTTTACGGGAGGTTGACAAATGATCGTACCGAAATTCACCGTGGATGAGATCATCCTCGGCGCCCTGAAAGAGGACGTCAACTATATCGACGTCGCGACCGATTATCTGCTGGACCCGGACGAGACCGCCACCGCCTATTATCTCGCGAAGGCAGACGGCGTGCTGTGCGGCATCGACGTGGCGCTGCGCGTGTTTGAACTGCTGGACGACACGTTTACCGCCACCGTTTTCAAGCACGACGGCGACCGGGTGCAGAAGGGCGACGTGATCGCCGAACTGACGGGCAAGACCGTGAACCTGCTCAAAGGCGAACGCACGGCGCTGAACCTTTTGCAGCATATGAGCGGCGTGGCGACCATGACC
>CADBON010000057.1 GCA_902796315.1 Oscillospiraceae bacterium
GAAGAAAACGGCACCCTGACGCTGAACCCCTCAACGCGCCGCAATCTGGAACTGACTGAAACCCAGCTGCGCCGCGAGAAGAAGGGGAGTCTGCTGTGGGTGCTCGATCATACCGGCACCGCCATGGGCAAGCGCCTTTTGCGCTCGTGGGTGGAACAGCCGCTGACGAATTTTTCCGCCATCGTCGAACGCCAGAACGGCGTCGAGGAACTGGTCGGCAACACCATTCTGCTGGACGGCGAAATGACCGCTCTCGCCAAGATGTACGATTTGGAGCGTATCATGACGCGCATCGTCTACGGCACCGCCAACGCGAAAGAGATTCGCACCCTCGGCGCGACCGTCAGCAGTCTTGCCGAGATCCGCGCCGCGTTAAGCGAGTGCAAGTCGCGGATCCTGTCCGGTATCTATCAAGACATCGATTTGCTTGAGGACGTCAAGTCCCTCATCGACAGCGCCATTACCGACGACCCGCCGCTGACCGTTCGCGAGGGCGGTATGATCCGCGCCGGCTATAACGCCGAACTGGATTCACTGCACGACATCGTCGAGAACGGCAAGGGGTATCTCGCTTCGGTCGAACAGGCCGAGCAGGAAAAGACCGGCATCAAAAAACTGCGCATCGGCTACAACCGCGTGTTCGGTTATTATATCGAGGTAAGCAACTCGTTCAAGGAACTGGTGCCCGACACCTATATCCGCAAACAAACGCTGACAAACTGCGAGCGGTACATCACCCCCGAACTCAAGGAACTTGAATCAAAGGTTCTCGGCGCGCAGGAGCGTATCGTCCGGCTGGAGTACGAACTCTTTGCGGACGTGCGCGGCCGCATCGCCGACCAACTGGAGCGCGTCAAGCGCACCGGCCGGGCCGTTGCCCGTCTGGACGCGCTGTGCTCGCTGGCCTATACCGCCGTTACCAATAACTATTCCCGCCCCGTGGTCGATACTTCCGACGAAATAACCATCCGCGACGGCCGTCACCCCGTGGTCGAACTGATGCTTGACGGCGCGCCGTTCGTGCCCAATGACGTCCGGCTCGACTGCCGCGACAACCGCGTGGCGATCATTACGGGCCCCAATATGGCCGGTAAATCGACCTATATGCGCCAGGTCGCGCTGATCGTACTGATGGCGCAGATCGGCTCGTTCGTGCCTGCACGGGACGCCAAAATCGGCATCGTCGACAAGATTTTCACCCGCGTCGGCGCGTCCGACGACCTGGCGGCCGGCCAGTCTACCTTTATGCTCGAAATGACCGAGGTGGCCGAGATCCTTGCCAACGCCACGAGCAAGAGTCTGATCCTGTTTGATGAGATCGGCCGCGGCACGTCGACCTTCGACGGTATGAGCATTGCCCGCGCCGTGCTGGAATATACGGCCGACCCGAAACACATTGGCGCCAAGACGCTCTTTGCCACCCATTACCACGAGCTGACCGAGCTTGAGAGCGCTGTGGATGGCGTTAAGAATTACAACACCTCTGTGAAAAAACGCGGCGACGACATCACGTTCCTGCGCCGCATCGTCAAAGGACCCGCCGATGGCAGTTACGGCGTTGAGGTAGCCAAACTCGCCGGCGTGCCGAAAGCGGTCGTTGAGCGTGCGAAAAAGATCCTCACCGCGCTTGAAACGAGTCGTCCCGACGCTCCGCACCAACCCATTGCGGCTGTCGCTGACGACGACAGCCCACAGCTCTCGCTGATGGGCGGAGCCGAACGGCAGATCGTCGACCGTCTTGCGACGCTTGACGTCAATACGCTGACCCCGATCGAGGCGCTTTCCGTTCTCTATGAACTGCAGAAAGACGCCGCCGACCTGTCATAAATCACGAAAGGAGAGAGACAATGCCCCGCATTCACGTTCTGGATAAAGCGACCGCCGACAAAATCGCTGCCGGCGAAGTTGTGGAGCGTCCCTCTTCCGTTGTAAAAGAGTTCGTTGAAAACGCGCTTGACGCGGGCGCTAAAAAGATCACCGTCGAAATCACCGACGGCGGCAAGTCCTATATCCGCGTCGCTGACGACGGATGCGGCATCGTTCGCGAGGACGTGCGCGTCGCGTTCAAAAGCCACGCCACCAGCAAGATCTCCACCGCCGACGACCTGTCCGCCATCGGCACACTTGGCTTCCGTGGCGAGGCGCTGGCGAGCATCGCCGCCGTTTCGCGCGTGGAACTGCTGACCTGCGCGGAAGGGGAGAGCGTCGGCACCCTCTACCGTATCGAGGGCGGCGAAGACAGCGAACCCGAGGACGCCGGCTGTCCCGTCGGCACAACGCTGGTTGTGCGCGATCTGTTTTATAACGTGCCTGCCCGCCTGAAGTTTTTGAAAAAAGATACGCAGGAGGGCAACTATATCGCCTCCGTGCTGGAGCGCATCGCCGTTTCCCACCCGTCCGTCGCGTTCCGCTTTATCCGTGACAGCAAACCGGTGTTTTCCACCGCGGGCGACGGCAGTCTGAAAGCCGCCGTTTACGCCGTGTTCGGCCGCGAGTTTACGTCGCAGCTGCTGGCGGTCGACGGCGAATCCAACGGCGTGCGCGTCTTCGGCTACACCGTGAAGCCGATCTTCTGCAAAGGCAGCCGCGCGATGCAAATGTTTTACGTGAACGGCCGTTTTGTCAAAAGCACGCTCTTGCTTTCGGCGCTTGAGGCCGCGTATAAGAATTCCGTAATGGTCGGCCGTTTTCCGGCGTGCGTGCTGTTTCTGACGCTCCCGCCTGAAACGGTGGACGTCAACGTGCATCCCGCCAAGACGGAAGTGCGCCTGTATGACGAGCGCCGCGTTTTCGACGCCGTGTATGGCGCCGTGCAAAGCGCTCTTGTGGCGGATACCTCCCGCCCTCAGGCGGCTTTCAACCCCGCCAAAGCGTTCGCGCCTGCGCCCGAGAAAGGCGAGCAGCTGCACGTGTCGCAGATCACGCCGGCCCCCAATCTCCCGACCGCGGACAATACCGCGCGTTTTACCGTTAAGGAGTACGGCGCGCCGCAGAGCGGTACGGAAGATACCTTCCGCCGTCCATCGTCGCCCGAGGAGGGCAAGCAACTCGATTTTCTCGAGGATGAGTACAACACCCCGAACGTCGCCACGCTGAAGGTCACGTTCCACGATGAAACGGCAGCGGCTCCGGAACAGGCGCCGCAGCAAACGGCGCCCGAACCGCCGGCAGCGCCCGAAGCGGAATTCCGTCTGTTGGGCGAGGCGTTTAAGACTTATCTTATTGTCGAGCAGAAAAACAAACTGATGCTGATCGACAAGCACGCCGCGCACGAGCGCATTTTGTTCGAAAAATTCCGCGCCGAACAGCACTCTTCGTCGCAGATGCTTCTTCAGCCCGTAACGGTCACGCTCTCGGCGGATGAGTATGCCGCCGTGACCGAAAATCTGCCGCTTCTGTCCGACGCCGGTTATGACGTTTCCGATTTCGGCGACCGCACCGTGAAAGTCAGCGCCTGTCCGCCGGAACTGGCGGGGGAAGATCTGACGGAACTCATTACCGAGATCGCTTCTTACCTCGTCAACAACGTCCGCACGGTCATGCCCGAAAAACTCGACTGGATCTATCATTCCATGGCGTGCCGCGCGGCTGTCAAAGCGGGCAATAACACGCCGCCGCAGGAAATGGAGCATTTTGTGCGCGAATTGCTTGCACGTGACGATATCCGCACCTGCCCGCACGGCCGTCCCGTTATCGTGGAGTTGTCCCGCGCCGACCTTGAGCGGATGTTCCGCAGAACCGTATGAGCGGTCAGCCCATCGTGGCGGTCGTCGGCCCGACGGCCTCCGGCAAGACCGGGCTTGGCGTCCATCTTGCCGAACACTTCGGCGGCGAGGTGGTTTCCGCCGACGCTCTGCAGGTCTACGACGGCCTTTCGGTCTGTACCGCGCGGCCCACGGCCGAGGAAATGCACGGCGTTCCGCATCACCTTGTCGGTTTTCTCAAGGTGACCGAACGGTACAGTGTCAACGACTATTGCCGTGACGCCGCTGCCGCTGCCGCCGGTATCATCTCTCGCGGTAAGCTGCCGGTCGTCGTTGGCGGAACCGGCCTTTATGTGGACAGTTTCCTCAGCAACACCGCTTTTGCCGAGGATGCGCGTTCCGACGAAGTGCGAAACGCGCTCAAAGAGGAGTTGGCCGCCGGAGGGATCGAACCGCTCTTTGCGGAGCTCACGCGCGTCGACCCCGAATACGCCGCAAAGATTCATCCCAACAACACCATTCGCGTTCTGCGCGCGCTCGAGATTTTTCGTTCTTGCGGCTTGACGCCGACCGAGCAGGCGGCGCTTTCGCACCGCGAGAGTTCCCCATACAGGCCGCTGTATATCGGTCTCGGCTTTCGCGATCGCGCGGTGCTGTATGGCCGCATTGACGCCCGGGTGGACGGTATGGTCGCAAACGGTCTTGTGCGCGAGGCCGCTGCGTTTTACGCCGCCTCGCCGGCCGAAACCGCGGCGAACGCCATCGGCTGTAAGGAATTGAAACCCTATCTTGACGGCGAGCAATCGCTGGAAGCGTGCGTCGATTCTCTCAAACGCGCCACCCGCCGCTACGCTAAGCGGCAGTTGACGTGGTTCCGCCGCAATGGCGACGTGCGCTGGCTGTACGTTGACGATCACGGCGCGTCCGGCGATCTGTACGCCGCCGCCGACACTCTTGTTAGTTCATTTTTGGATGGTGAAAACGACACGTTATGAAAAGTTCCACCAAAAAGTTGATCGCGATCATTTTGTCGCTGTCCCTGTTCGGCTCGTACCTGATTTATCAGGCGGTCCTGGCGTCGAAAGAAAAGATCGAAACGCAGTACGCTCTCAACGAGACGGTGTATAAAACGATCGATACCGAGGCCTTTATTCTGCGTGACGAAAGTTTTGTTGAAAAAAGTGCCACCGGCACTACCGTTTCTTTCGTCAAAGACGGTGAGCGCGTGGCACGCAACGATACGGTCTCCATGGTTTTTGACTCCGAAAAGGGAGCCGAGACCTATATGCGCATCAACGAGATTCAGACGGATATCGACCGTTACGAAAAACTCGAAATGCAGGCCAACCTCGACGTTGTCAACGTGAAAACGCTCGACGCCAGAATCAACACCGGACTTGAGGATTTCCTCAAAGCGGTCGATACCGGCAAATTTGCCGTTGCCGCTCAAAAGGCGGATGCTTTCCGCGACAGCGTAACGGCCAAACAGATCGCGGTCGGCGGCACGCTCGATGTCAGCAAAGAGCTTTCCGCCCTGCGAGACGAGCTTTCTGAATTGCAGGCCACCTCGTTGACGTATTCCGAAGTCAAATCGGCCGAGGCCGGCTATTACATCGGCGGCGCCGACGGGTATGAAGATACGCTTCATTATGACGACCTTGACAAACTCACCGCCGACGACGTCACCAAGGCCATTCAGTCCAAACCGTCCGCTGTTTCCGAAAACGTCGCGGGGCGCATCGTGCCGTCGTTCAACTGGTATATGCTGTGCGTGGTCGATACCGCCGATACGGTCAATCTGACGGCCGACAAAGAGCTGTTCGTCAACTTCCCGTACGCAGGTATTGAGAAACTGCCCGTCAAACTCTATAAAGTAGGCGACCACAGCGGCGATCGAACGATGGTCATTCTGTCCTGCGATCTGATGAACGATTCGCTCGCCGATTTGCGTATTGAGCAAATGGAGATCGTTACCAGGCAGTATACCGGCCTGAAAGTTCCCAACTCGGCCATTCGCACCGTGGACGGCGTCAAGGGCGTGTACGTCGTCAGCGGCACCATTTTGGAATTCAAAAAGATTCACGTCGTCTTTTCGGACGAGAACTATACCATCGTCGACAATCCCGATCAGGCGAGTGATTTCATCCGGCTTTACGACAAAGTCGTCACCAAGGGGGTAGAGTTATATGACTACAAACTCGTTCGAGGATGAACGCTGTCTTGCGATAGCAGACAATCTCGAACGGATCCGCGCCGCACTTGCCGACGCAGCTGCGGCCGCCGGCCGCAGTGAAAACTCGGTGGAACTGATGGCCGTTACCAAAACCGTTCCCGTCGAGTATATCAATTATTCCATTGACCGCTGCGGGGTGGACCTGATCGGCGAGAACAAGGTACAGGAGTTCCTGCAAAAACAGCCGCTGCTTCATCTTGACGGCGTTCGCAAGCACCTGATCGGTCACCTGCAAACCAACAAAGTGCGTAAGATCCTGCCGGCCGTTGACATGATCCAGTCCGTCGACAGCCTGCATCTGGCGCAGAAGATTTCCGACGAAGCGGCCGCTCTCGGGGTCAACGCCGATATTCTGCTGGAACTGAATATCGACGCCGAGCAGACCAAGACCGGCTTTTCGGAAGAGGCGTTCGCGTCTTCGCTTGCCGCGTTCAGCGAACTGCCGAACATCACCGTGCGGGGGCTGATGACCGTTCCGCCCCTCGGCCTGCCCGACAGTGAACTGGAGCGCTACTTTGACGGCATCCACCACCGCTATGAAAGTCTGAAAGCGCAGCATCTGCCCGGTTTCGATTTGCAGATCCTTTCCATGGGCATGTCCGGCGATTTCGCACTGGCCGTCAAACACGGTTCAACACAGGTTAGAATTGGCTCCGCTATCTACGGAGCGAGGATTTATCATTAAATTCGGAGGTATTATTTATGGTCTGGGAAAACATCAAACAATCGTTCAAAAAACTCTACAATGACGGCGAGGATGAAGAGTACGAAAAAGAGGGCGTCTATGACGAATCCGGCTTTACCGAAATGCCCTCGTACGAAGAATCGGTCGAAAACGACCGCCGTCAGCAGCACGCCAAAAAAATGCGTACCGAATACCGCGACGAGAATAACGTCGTCAAAATGGCAACGACCGCCATTCTGCAAGTCGTTCTCTCCCAACCCGAACGTTTTGAGGACGCGCGCACCATTGCTGACAACCTGAACAACAAACGCACCGTCGTTCTGAACCTCGAAAAAACGCCCAAGGACGTTGCCCGCCGTCTGGTCGATTTTTTGAGCGGCGTCGCTTACGCCAACAACGGTCAGTTGAAAAAGGTCGCCAACAACACCTTTATCATCACGCCCTATAACGTGGATGTTTCCGGCGATCTTCTGGACGAACTTGAAAACACCGGCGTTTTCTTTTAATCGCCTTTCAACATTCTATCTATCGGAAGTGGGGAATTTATCATGATGACTCCGTCAGAAGTCAAAGAATACGAGTTTAAGAGTTCCGGCCGCAACGCCTATAACGCTGACGACGTCGACGAGTTTCTGGCGATCGTTGCCGCGGATTATGAAAAGATGTTCCGTGAGAACGGCGAACTCGTCAAGCGTGCCAGTCTGCTGGCGGATCGCCTGGCCGAGGTGCGCAAGGACGAGGACGACATCAAACAGGCCGTGCTGAGCGCTCAGCGCGCCGCCGACATCATCGTCCGTGATGCGGAAGAATCTGCCGCCAACGCCAAGAAAGAGGCGGACGAGGTGCTTGCCGCCGCCAAGGGCGAGGCCGACATCATCAAAGCCGACGCCGAAAAACAGGCCGCGGCCGATTCCGAAACGCTGCTTGCGCTTGCGCGCGACAAAGCGACCGAAATCATCAATAAAGCCAAAGAAGAGGCCGGCGATATTCTCAGCGACGCCAAGTCCTCCGCTGAGGACAAGGTCGGCGCCGCAACGCGCACCGTCACCAGTGAAACGCTTTATTTCGATATGCTGAAAAAAGAGGTCGCGGACTTCCGCGCCAGTATCCTTGCACAGTACAAATCGCATATCGAAATGATTTCCAAACTGCCGGAACTTGCCGAAGAAAAGGTGGCCGAGCAGAATGAGGCCGATGAGGACGCGAAACGTGAGCAGGCGGTCGCTGCTGTGATCGAGGATGCCGCCGCGGACGTTGCCGAAGAGGCCTTTGAGCCCGAGATCACCTTTGTGAACGAAGAGGAAGCCGAAGATGAACCCGTCGCGGAAGAGCCCGACGCCAACGCCGCAAACGATGTGTTGAGCGGCGACGAGGAGCCGGCCGTTACCTTCCTGGCCGAAGAGGAGGCGGAGGAGGAACCGCAGTGGAATGTTACTGCGACCGCCGCTGCCGAGGTTCCCGACGATGAAGACGTTGTGAAAACGAAACTTCCTTCCGAGTATTTCTCCGAGAATACCTCTCTTGAGTTCGTTGCCGACGACGCGACAGACGCGGAAGAGACCGTTGAAGAAACGGGCGGCTTCCATCTTGACCTTGCCGGTCTTGATTTCGGCGGCGCTGACTTCGGCGAGGATGACGGGGAGTCCGCACCCGAAGAAGCCGACGGCGCTTCTTTTGACGCCGAGGCAAATGACGCGGAGCCGTCTGACGAAGAGGAAGACAGCTTCGACGAAGACGCCGACGGTGAAGAGGCAGACGATGAAGACGCGTCCGATTACGAGGACGACGTTCATGAGGAAGACGACGGCGACGAGTCCGAAGACGATGAGGACGACTTCCGCTCCGACGATGATGAAGTTCACGCACCGCCCTTCCCCAAACATGAGTTTGAACGCATCGAAACTACCGAGCCCGAAGACAACTCTCCGCGTTTCCGCTTTGGTCTGTTCCACAAGAAAAAATAAAAGGGGTTCCCTATGTTTTACGCCGTTTCCCTGTTGGTTTGCCTGGCGCTGATCGGGATCGATCAGATCATCAAGCACCTGGTGATCGAGTACCTCAAGCCCGTGACGTTTGTCGACGTCATTCCGCACGTGCTGCGCTTCCGCTATATCGAAAACCGCGGCGCCATCTTCGGCTCGTTTTCCAATCAGACGGTCATTCTTACCGTGTTTTCGGTTATTCTGCTGGTCGCTTCCGTCCTGTACTTTGTGCGCAACCGCAACAAGTCAAAGTTTGTCAACGTCTGCCTTGTGATGATGATTTCCGGCGGCATCGGCAATCTCATCGACCGCATCCATCAGCAGTACGTTGTGGATTTTATTGAACTCCTCTTTGTCCACTTTGCTGTTTTCAATTTTGCGGATTGTCTGATCACCGTCGGGGCGTTTGCTCTCTTCTTCTACCTGCTTCGGGACGTTATTCTGGATTATAAAAAGCAGAAAGCCAAAATTACTTCCGATAAGAGTGCTTCCGACAATACGAAGTTGGCGGAAGAGACCGAAGAGGCGGACCCGCCCGCAGAAGGCGACAACCATGGAAACGATTGAACTGACAATTCCCGCCGACGTCGGCGGAACGCGCATCGACAAGGCGGTTTCGCTTCTTGTGCCGGACCTTTCCCGCAGCGCTGTGCAGGGCCTTTTGGAAAGCGGTGACGTCACGCTGAACGGTCTTGCGCCGCTCAAAAAAGCCGTCGTGCGAGAAGGGGACAAGGTTACCGTCAACGTGCCCGATCCGGTTATACTGTCGGTGGAGCCGCAGCCGATCCCCCTCGACGTCGTATATGAGGACAACGATCTGCTCGTGGTCAACAAGCCAAAGGGGATGGTCGTCCATCCCGCGGCGGGCAACCCCGACAACACGCTCGTGAACGCCTTGCTGGCGCATTGCGGCGATTCACTCTCAGGGATCAACGGCGTCATCCGTCCCGGCATCGTCCACCGCATCGACAAAGATACCAGCGGCCTTTTGGTCGTTGCCAAAAACGACGCGGCCCATCGCGGCCTCGCCAAGCAAATCAAAGATCACTCCTTCACCCGTGAATACCGCGCCGTGGTCGTCGGCAATCTGCGTGACGACGGCGGCACGATCGACGCCCCCATCGGGCGCGACCCCAAGAACCGCAAAAAGCAGGCGGTAACCGACAAAAACTCCCGTCCGGCGGTCACCCACTTCACCGTCGTCGAGCGTTATCCCGGTTACACCTACGTGCGCGTACAGTTGGAAACGGGCCGCACCCATCAGATCCGCGTCCACATGGCGCATATCGGTCACCCGGTCGCCGGCGACACGGTATACGGCGGGGGCAAAAACACGTGCGGTTTGCAAGGCCAGTGCCTGCACGCCGCGAAACTCGGCTTTCTGCATCCCGCAACGGGCGAGTATATGGAGTTCACTTCCGACCTGCCCGACTACTTTACTGGTTTTCTCAGGAGGTTACAGATAAAATGAACGCTTCCGACTGGCTGCTCGTGTCCGATATTGACGGCACGTTGATTACGAAAGCAAGGCATCTTCCGGTAAAAAACCGCGATGCCGTTGCCCGGTTTGTAAAGAACGGCGGCCATTTTACGCTCTGTTCCGGCCGCAATCTTCAATCGTTGACGCCGCACTACCGCAAACTGGATCTGACCGCTCCCGCCATCTTTTTGAACGGCGCGGGGATTTACGACTTTGGCACGAAAAAGATGCTTTCGTACGAACCGTTCTCCGATGAGGAGGAGCGCGCGATCCTGGCGACGGTGGCGACCCATACGAATATGGATACCACTATCTTTACGCCGGACCGGCTCTATCTTCTCAACCCGGTCGTGTTCGGCCGTATGGCGGCCCGTGCCGACCATCTCGAGTACGTCGTTTGCCATTCCGCTGCCGCTGTGCCGCACGGCGTGTGGGGCAAGGTGACGGTCTTCGGCGCCCATTCGGCGCTGCTGGCCATCAAGGCGGAACTTGAATCCTGCGGCGATCATCTGTTCGATTTCTTTTTCACCTCCAAACTGACTCTGGAGGTTTCTCACCACGGCACCACGAAGGGCTCGGCGGTGCAAAAACTGGCCGCCATCCTCGGCATTGACCCGCAGAACGTCGGCGCCATTGGGGATTATTATAACGATACGGATATGTTAAAAGCGGTCGCTCACCCCGTTTGCTGCGGTCAGGCGCCCTCCGACATCAAAGCGATTGCGGAGCACGTCGCCTGCCATTGCCGCGACGGTGCGGTTGCCGATTTTATCAACTATATTGAAACGACTTATATTTCCCAGTCATAAAGGAGGTTTTTGAATGGACGCACAAACCGAAAAAAATCTTGCCGTCATTGCCTGCAAGGTCCGTATGAGCATTATCGAGGGCACATTTCAGGCGAAGTCCGGCCACCCGGGCGGCTCTCTGTCGATTGCGGAGATCATGACCTATCTCTATTTCAAAGAGATGAATATCGATCCCGCCGACCCCGTGAAGCCGGACCGCGACCGTTTCGTCCTCTCCAAAGGGCACACGGCGCCCGCTCTGTACGCCGTAATGGCGGAGCGCGGCTATTTCCCGGTTGAAGAGATCAAGACGCTTCGCAAGGTGGGCTCGCGTCTGCAGGGCCATCCCAGTATGCGCTACCTGCCGGGCATCGACGTCAGTTCCGGTTCGCTGGGACAGGGCATTTCCTGCGCCTGCGGTATCGCTCTTGGCGGCAAACTGAAGGGCGCTGATTTCCGCGTTTACACCATGCTCGGCGACGGTGAGATCGAAGAGGGCCAGGTGTGGGAAGCGGCTATGTACGCCGCCGCCAAAAAACTGGATAACCTTGTCGCGATTGTCGACAACAACAATCTGCAAATTGACGGAACGCTCGAGGAGGTCAACTCCCCGTACCCGATCCCCGAAAAATTTGCCGCCTTCGGCTGGAACGTCATCTGCATCGACGGTCATTCTTTCGCCGAGATCGAAAACGCGCTGCAACAGGCGCGCGCCTGCAAGGGCAAGCCGACCGCTATTATTGCCAAGACTGTCAAGGGCAAGGGCGTTTCCTATATGGAGAACGCCGTCAACTGGCACGGCGCCGCCCCGAATGCGGAACAGTATGAGGTCGCTATGAACGAACTGAAAGCGGCCCTTGCGGAAATGGAGGGTTAATGATGGCTGACGTGATTAAAAAAGCGACCCGCGACGGGTATGGCCAGGCGCTTGTGGAACTTGGCGAAAAAGACCCCAATGTGATCGTGCTGGACGCCGACCTTGCCGCCGCGACCCGTACCGATAAATTCAAAAAGGCCTATCCCGACCGCTTTATCGACACCGGTATTGCCGAGCAGAATATGATCGGCGTCGCCGCCGGTCTTTCCACCGTGGGCTACACCGTCTTTGCCAGCAGCTTTGCGATGTTCGCCGCAGGGCGCGCCTTTGAGCAGGTGCGCAACGCTATCGGCTATCCGCATCTCAACGTCAAGATCGGCGCCACGCACGCGGGCATTTCCGTC
>CADBON010000058.1 GCA_902796315.1 Oscillospiraceae bacterium
AACAAAGCCCCGACACAGTTTTGTGTCGGGGCTTTTTGATTTGTTTGGTTGTCGGTCAGTTCATCTTGATGTCCGCATAGATCGGGTAATGGTCCGAAACGAAGCGGCCGTCGATACCCGCCGTCACCACGCGATAGACCTTTGCGTCGAAGTGTTCGTTGACCAGGACGTAGTCGATCACGTCGCCGTCATGCATTTCGGGCTTGGTGTCGTGATAGGTGCAGCAGTCCATCGTGTCGGGCGCCAGGTGCTTGGTGTCGCGCAGCGTGCCGTCCGCGGTGATCTCCTGATAGTTTTTAGAGCCCTCTGCGACGTTCATATCCGCCGTGAATACCACCGGCAGGTCCGCAAACTCGCGCGCTTTGGCGAGGATCATCTTGACGCTTTCGCTGCGGGCGGTCTGGCCGATGTGGTCAAAGTGGCTGTTGAGGTGCACGTAGGTTTCGCCCGTGGTTTTATTCTTCAGCACGACCCAGGTGCACACGCGGCGGCAGGCGGCGTCCCAACCCATCGAGGGCTTGTCGGGCGTTTCGCTCAGCCAGAACGTGCCGCTGTCCTGCGGTTCGTATTTGTCTTTGAGATAAAAGACGGCGCTGTATTCGCCTTTGTTGTCGCCGTCGTCACGGCCGACGCCCACGTAGGCGTACTCTTTGCCGAGGCGCTTCTTGAGCGCGTCCATCCATTCGGGGGTCGCTTCCTGCACGCCGACGGAATCGGGGTGGCCTTTCTCGATAGTCTCGGCCACAATGCCGTGGCGCGAGGCCGCGGACGCGGTACCGACGTTGGCGCAGCGGACGTTGAAGGACATAATCCGCAGACAGTCGTCCGCTTTCTCTTCAAAATCCTGCACGGGGAAGTCCGATCTCTTTTTTTCAAGACCGGTGGAAACGGACGTGAAAACGGAAGAGAGCATTGTAATAAACGCCATAATGATTGACACAATGGAGGAGAATCCCGTAAAAGAGGTTGTCATACCATTGCACTCCTTTCTCCAAGATAGTTTTAGAATACTCTTAAAACACGCTTCTGTCAAGTCGCGCAAGCAAGATTGTGCCAAGTTGCGCAAGAAAAAAGCACCGTGGAGCACGGTGCTTTTTGGCGTTTCGGGGAACAGGGGTTATGCCGCTTTTTTCTTGGCGGCGGCGCGCTGAAATACCTTGACGATCTCGACGATCGGGATGATCAGGAACGCAAGGCCGAGCGAAATAGCGTACGCACGCGGCTCCAGGCTCGTGAACTCAAACATATTGGCCAGGAACGGCACTTCAATGACGGCGGTCGTCAGCGCGAGCGAGGCGGCCATCGCCAGGTACAGGGCGCCGTTGTGGCTGCCGTGCAGGGTCATGCTCACGGCGCTGGCGCGCTGCGAGCGCATATTGAAGGAGTGGAAGATCTCGCACATCGACATCGTGAAGAACGCCATGGTCATACCTTCGCTGCTATCGGCAATGCCGTGGAAGACCCACGTCCCGGTCTCAAGGAACTCGCCGATGTAGAACGCGACGACCGTCAGAACGGTGACGAGAACGCCCTGGTACAGACAGTCAATACCCAGCCCGCCGGCGAAAATGCCGTCCGTTTTGCTGCGGGGTTTGCGTTTCATAATGTCGGCTTCGGGCTTTTCAAGACCAAGCGCAAGCGCCGGGAAGCAGTCGGTCACAAGGTTGATGAACAGCAGGTGCGGCGCGCGCAGGATCGTGAAGTTCATGATCGAGGCGAAGAAGATCGACAGCACCTCCGCGAGGTTGGAGCCC
Organism: Oscillospiraceae bacterium; assembly: GCA_902796315.1. Classification (GTDB taxonomy): domain Bacteria; phylum Bacillota; class Clostridia; order Oscillospirales; family Acutalibacteraceae; genus DTU089. The sequence continues at coordinate 1,755 of CADBON010000058.1, forward strand.
AGCAGGAACTGAATGGCCTTGCGAATGTTGTCGTAGATGCGGCGGCCTTCGCCGACGGCGTGCACGATGGTGGCGAAGTTGTCGTCCGCAAGGACCATATCCGCCACGTTCTTGGTGACGTCCGTACCGGTGATGCCCATGCCCACGCCGATGTCGGCGCTCTTGATGGAGGGGGCGTCGTTGACGCCGTCGCCGGTCATGGCGGTGACGTAACCCTTGTCGCGCCACGCGTTGACGATGCGCGTCTTGTGCTCGGGCTGAACGCGGGCGTAAACGAAGGTGTTTTCGACCACGTCCGCAAATTCCTCGTCCGTGTAGTTGTCAATGTCGGAACCCATCATTGCCTGGCTGTCGTCGGTCAGAATGCCGAGTTCGCGGGCGATCGCCTTGGCGGTGTTGATGTGGTCGCCCGTGATCATAATGGGCGTGATGCCGGCGCTGCGGCATTCGACGATGGCGTCCTTGACCTCGGGGCGCACGGGGTCGATCATACCCGTCAGACCGATGAAGGTCAGGTCGTTTTCGATCGACGTGTCAAAGGCGGCGGGCTTGTTCTGCCACACGCGGCGGGCGGCGGCAAAAACGCGCAGGGCCTTGTTGCCCATGCGGGTGTTTTCGGCCATGATGGTGTTGCGGATCTCGTCCGTCATCGGCACCACTTCGCCGTTCACGAGGGCGCCGGTGCATTTCTTGAGCACCTCGTCCGGGGCGCCCTTCGTATACTGCAGAATGATGCCGTCGCGGTCGTGCACGGTGGTCATCATTTTGCGGCCGCTGTCAAAGGGAACTTCGCCCACGCGGGGCGCATCCTTGACAAGATCGTCCTTTTTCAGGCCGAGCGTCGCGGCGTAGTTGATCAGCGCGACCTCATCGGGCTCGCCGCTGGATTTGCCGTCTTCCGCGACCTCGGCGTTGGTGCACATCGCCATTGCTTCGGCGAGCGCGTCTTCATCGTCGGCGTAATGGTCGACGACGGTCATCACGTTCTGCGTCAGCGTGCCGGTCTTGTCCGAGCAGATGATCTGCGTGCAGCCCAGCGTTTCGACCGCCGTCATTTTGCGGATGATGGCGTTCTTTTTACTCATGTTCGTCACGCCGATGGCCAGCACGATGGTCATGACCGCGACCAGTCCCTCGGGGATGGCGGCGACCGCCAGCGCGATGGCTGTGATGAACGAGTCGATGGCGATATCAAAGAACGCGCCGTGCTCGGCGGGCAGGAAGTACTTGGTCACGATATCGAACGCGAAGATGAACACGCAGATGCCGATCACCAGTTTGGTCAGGATCTTGGAGAGCTGCTCCAGTTTCAGTTCCAGCGGCGTCTTGCCCTCTTCGGCGAGGGAGATGGCGCTGGCGATCTTGCCCATTTCGGTATCCATACCCGTGGCGACGACCACGGCTTTGCCGCGGCCGTACACGAGGGTGGAACCCATGTACGCCATGTTCTTGCGGTCGCCCAGCGGCACTTCCTTATCGTTTTCGCCGTTCAGCATCAGGGCGTTCACCAGTTTGTCAACGGGCACGCTTTCGCCGGTCAGGGCGGCTTCCTCGATCTTCATACTGGCGCATTCGATGATGCGGCAGTCGGCGGGGATGGCGTCGCCGGCATCCAGCAAAATCACGTCGCCCACGACCAGGTCCTCGCTCTTGACGGTCTCGATCCGCCCGTCACGCAGGGTCTTGGTGGTGGCGGCGCTCATCTTCTGCAGGGCTTCGACCGCTTTTTCGGCCTTGCTCTCCTGAATGACGCCGAGCAAGGCGTTGATGATGACCACCACGAGGATGATGCACGTGTCGGTGGGGAAGTAGGCGGTGCCGGCGTTTTTGGCCTCAAAGAAGTCGGTGACGGCGGAAATGACGGCCGCAACAATCAGAATGATGATCATCGGGTCCTTCATCTGGTCGAAAAAGCGCTTGATCATCGAGTCCTTTTTCGCTTCCGCCAGTTTGTTCTTGCCGTTCTCGGCAAGGCGTTTTTCCGCTTCGGCGCTTGTCAGGCCGTCGGCGGTGGCGTTCACTTCGCGCAAAACGGCGTCGGTGTCTTCCAGGTAAAACTTCATCGGCTGTTCCTCTCTTTCGGAAGAAAAAAGACTTCTACCTTGGGGCGCAACAGCGATCGTGCGCCCTTTGCGGTAAAAGTCTCACTCATTAAGGCAGGGGCGGGCTTGTGAGCCGTACTGACGCCGTCTGCCGCGCGTCCGGGAACGGCGCGCGAGTTACTCCCTTTTTTTAACAGATTCATTATAATATATCTTTTGCCGTTTGTAAAGAAAGAATTTTCAAAAATGCGTTTTTCGACCGCAAACGCGGCGGCAGCCCGGCCTATGCCGGACTGCCGCTGTTCGCTTATTTCGGGGTGATCACCACGGGGCGTAACTGTTCGTTTTCGAGGGCGGCTTCGAGGGCCGCGGGCAGCAGCGTGAATTCCGCGACCAGCGAGGCCGGCTTTTTCTCGTAACTGTCGTGCCCATAGGGGACAAAGAAGACGTGTTTGTAGTTGAGCAGCGCGCCGATGTTTTTGGCGGCGCCCGTCAGACCGTCGTTCGTCGACGGCGCGATCAGCACGGGCCGCGCGTTGCGCAGGTGCGCTTTGGCGGCCAGCGTCACGCAGGTGTCCGTCACGCCGGCGGCGAGTTTTGCCAGCGTGTTGCCCGTCGCGGGGGCGATCACAAGCGCGTCGAGCAGTTTTTTCGGCCCGATGGGTTCCGCCTCGGGCAGGGTGTGGATGACGGGCTCGCCGGTCAGTTCCGCAAAGCGTTCGCGCCAGTCGGCAGCGCGGCCGAAGCGGGTGTCGAGCGACCAGGCGTTCTCCGACATAATGGGAAGTATCTTGTAGCCGTGTGCGACCAGGTTTTCGATTTGTTCAAACACCTTGTCAAAGGTGCAGAAAGAGCCGCAGACGGCAAATCCGATCGTTTTCAAGCAATCAGCCCTTTCTTTTGAAGGAGGGGACAGAGTACCCGCGCAAGGTTTTCGCCCGCTGTCTGCGGGGCGACGGCCCCGGGCAGTCCGCCCGCCTTGCAGACGGGCAGTTCCAGCTCTTTCGCGGCGGCAAAGTCGATGCCGAACGGTGCGGAGGCGGTTTCGATCAGCAGACACGGCTTCGGCAGGGCGGCCAGTTCGTTCTTGCCCAGCACGGGAGCAGGCACGGTGTTGACCACCGCCCGGAAGGGGCGCAGTTTGATACCGAGATCCGCAAGCGGCTCGGCGTTCAGACCGCGGCTGACCGCTTCGGCGACCGCTGTGCCGCTGCGGGCAAAGACCGTGACGTGCGCGCCCATGTTCTGCAGCAGGCGCGCCGTCGCCTTGCCGACCCGCCCGTACCCGACGACCGCGCAGGCAAGCCCCTGCACCGTCACGGGCAGGCGTTCCAGCAGCAGCGCGACGACTCCTTCGGCGGTGGGTACGGCGTTCAACAGCAGCAATTCTTCGCAGTCGGCATAGTCGACGACGTCGCAGTCCGGCAGACCCTCACGAAAGTGCTGCGGCAGCCGCCCGCCGAGCACGACCGTACCCGGACGGATGGCGGCGGCCACGTCCTGCAAGGCAATCGCTTCATCCCATAGCGGCGCGAACAGCGTTTCGCCGTCCCGCGAGCAGGGGAGCGGCAGGATCACGGCGCGCGCGTCTGCCAGCGCCTCGCCGAGGGCGGTGCGGCAGTCCGCGCCGCGCAAGCCGTAATAGCCGATTTTGGCGCCTGCGCGTGACAGAACGGCGCCGAGCGCGGGAACGCGAGCGTCCCCGCCAAGCAGGTAAATGCGTTGCGAATTCACGTGGCCTCAGTCCTCTCGGTTCATTCTATTCACCCCGCGTGCGAACGTGAACAGAAAAAGAAAGGGCGTGCGAATCATAGAGATCCGCACGCCCTTGGCTTGTAGGGCTATTTACTTGTCGTAATTATGTTTCGCCTTTTTCTTTTTAACGTCGCCGCGAGGACGATCACGATCAGCAGACAGCCGACCGCGGTGAAGACGATCGCGGGAACGGGCGCGGTCTGCCGGTGGGGGACCGTGCAGCCGTTGGCATCCGGCGCGGCTTTCACCGCGCTTTCGTCAAACACCTTTTCCATAATCGCAAAAAGCTCGGAGCAGGCGTAGATCTTCCCGTTCTCGATCTGTTTTTCTTCCCTTTGGAAATACGGCACCGCATACTCGTTTCCGTCATACGTAAAGAAAACGAAGGTCGCGTGGTACAGAACGGATTCCGCGACCGTGAAGTCGTCCGCCGAAAGATGCGCGCCGAGTGTTTCGGACGCGGCTTTTTTCAGTTCCTCCGGCGAAACCGTTTTCCAATCTCCGACGCCCTCGAAGGCAATGCGGCCGTCGGTCTCGGAAAACACCGCAACGGTGGCGGTTTGCCCGTTTCGCAGCGGAAGCCGCCAGTGAAAATCTTCGCTCAAAACGTCCGCAAACGTCTTTCTTGCGGCGTACTCTTCAATCAGCAGGGGCGTTGTAAAGGTCACCTTTTCGAGGTTGTCGTAATCCGGCTCCGTAAAGCGGAACGGCGCGTCCTCTTGTGAACTCTCGTCAACGGTCCCTTCGTTCAGTTTCGGCAGCAGGAGTTCGATCTGCTCCCGGACTTCTTCTCTTGTGAGCGGCGCCTCAGGGGCCGCCGCGGCGGCAACACATAGGAACGAGGCGACCGCTGCCAAAACGACCGGAATCAAACACAGCGCCTTTTTCATAAAATGCACCTCACCTAATTGATGACCTCGTTGTGTAATAAGGCAGTATTATCAGTAAACGCAAAGGGCGTGCGAATCGTAGAGATCCGCACGCCCTCGGACATATGGATTACGTTGTCATCAGTCGTTGCTGACGATTTCCTTGACGCCCGTGGCGACGCCGGCGAGCTTCTGAATCTCGGAGGGAACGATGATCTTGGTCGCTTTGCCGTCGGCGGCTTTGGCAAAGGCCTCCATACCCTTGATCGAGAGATAGCCCTCGCCGGGCTGTGCTTCGTTAATCATGCGGATACCTTCCGCCTGCGCTTTCTGCACGGCGATAATGGCGTTCGCTTCGCCTTCCGCCTCGCGGATCTTGGCTTCCTTGACGGCGTCCGCGTGCAGGATAGCGGCCTGTTTGTCGGCCTCGGCGGACAGGATCTGCGCTTCCTTCTGACCTTCTGCGACCAGGATCTGGCTCTGTTTTTCACCCTCGGCGCGCAGGATCGCCTCGCGGCGTTCGCGCTCGGCCTTCATCTGCTTCTCCATCGCGTCCTGGATCTCACGCGGGGGCAGAATGTTTTTCAGTTCCACGCGGTTGACCTTGATGCCCCACGGGTCCGTGGCCTCGTCGAGGATGCCGCGGATCTTGGCGTTGATGGTGTCGCGGGAGGTGAGGGTGTGGTCGAGTTCCATATCGCCGATGATGTTGCGCAGCGTCGTGGCGCTCAGGTTTTCAATGGCGGAGATGGGGTATTCCACGCCGTAGCAGAACAGTTTCGGGTCGGTGATCTGGAAGAAGACGACCGTGTCGATCTGCATCGTGACGTTATCTTTGGTAATAACGGGCTGGGGCGGGAAGTCGACGACCTGCTCCTTGAGTGAAACGACTTTGGCGATGCGCTCAATGAACGGGACCTTGACGTGCAGGCCGGTATCCCAGGTGGTGTGGTACGCGCCCAGGCGCTCTACAACGTAGGCCTTGGACTGAGGTACGATCTTAATGTTGGTAATGACGAGAAGCAGCGCGATGAACACGATGGCGATCAGCGCGATCAGCCCGCCCGTCAGTGTGGCGGCAAGAGTGGTGAACATGGTGATTCCTCCTTATGAATGGTCGGTTTGCTCCGCAAGCGGGGCAACGATGAGTTTGACGCCTTCG
>CADBON010000059.1 GCA_902796315.1 Oscillospiraceae bacterium
GTTTTGCCCCGTCCACACGGCGTCGAAGGCAACGTAATAGCGGTTCCCCTCGCGCACGGCCAGTTCGCGGCCGATGACAAAGCCGTTGCGGTAGAGCGCCTCGCGCAGTTCTTCGGCCCGGGACTGGGGCTGAAAAACAAAGTGCAGCGACGGGTCGCGCGTCAAGACGCTTTCGGTCACAAGGCGCGCGATCAGCGTGCCGCCCATCCCGGCGAAAACGTACTCGTCGGCGTCGCCCTTTCGGTAGGCGGCAAGCCCGTCCGAAAGGCGCAGTTCCACCTTATCGGCAAGGCCGCAGGCGTTCACCGCGGCGCGGGCGTTTTCAAGCGGCCCGGGACGCAGGTCGGAAGCGATGGCGCCGGTAACGCGCCCCTCCTGCACCAGCGTCACGGGCAGGTAGCCGTGGTCGGTGCCGATATCTGCAACAATGCCGCCGCCTCTGACAAGAGACGCGGCGGCACGCAGTCGCGGTGACAGCGAGAAGGTCATTGTGCGGCAAGAAACTCGTTGACCTTGGCAACGACCTCGTCCGGATCCAAGCCGTGCACGATGCACGCCATCTCAACGGATTCGCCGCGGGAAGCGGGACAGCCGAGGCAATGCATACCCATCCCCATCAGGATGGGGGCGGCTTCGGGAGCGGTATCGAGAATGGTGCCGATGATGGTATCTTTGGTAATGGCCATAATAATCATCCTTTCTTTGCGTTCAGTATACCATACCTTACGGCAACCTGCAAGGGGCAGTTTGTGAACAATTCCGAAATTTTGCCCGCGACGTTGTCGAAGTTGACGGCGGAAAATGCTTGAAAAGACGGCGAAATATGGTACAATGGAACTACAAGCTTCAAAGGAGGAATACGGTTATGCACGACGGTTCTTTTCAGCCCGTTCTGCGCTTTATGGTTTGCAGCGATATCCACTATCAGGATGAGGACAGCGTCGAGCGCGAACGCATGAAGCAGGCGCTGGCGCTCGCCTACCGCGAAGCGGACGCCGACGAGACCTATAAGGGGCTGGACGCCCTGTACGTGGTGGGCGACTTCGCGACCAGCGGCACCGAAACGCAGATGCGCGCGTTCAAGAAAACGCTTGACGAAGGGGTGCGCCCCGGTACGGAAGTGGTGCTGACGCTGTCCAGCCACGAATTCAAGGGCAGCTCGGATGAAGAGGGCGGACTCAAGCGCTTTGCCGAGATCTTTCAAATGCCGCCGGACGACCACCGCGTCATCAAGGGGTTTCACTTCATCAGTTTAACGACGACCAGGGGCACGCACTTTTCGGATGAAAAGGTCGCCTTTGCGGCGAACGAACTGAAAAAAGCCCGCGCCGACGCGCCGAAAAAACCGATTTTCTTCTTCCAGCACCCGCACGTGACCGACACCGTGTGCGGCAGCATCAACTGGGGCGAGGACGAACTCTACGCCACGCTGATGGACTATCCCCAGATCATCGACTATTCCGGCCATTCGCACGCGCCGATCAACGATCCGCGCTCCATTCACCAAAAGCACTTCACCTCGCTCGGGACGGGCTCGATGTCATACTTTGAGCTGGACGAGTTTGACAAGATCTATGGCACCGTGCCGCCCGACGCACATGCGTGCGCGCAATTCCTGATCACCGAGGCGGACGCCGACGGCAACGTGCGTATCTACCCCTACGACGTGCTCACCGGCCGGCAGTTCCCCTGCACGTGGATCATCGACCGTCCGTGGGACCCGAGCGGTTTCCGCTACACGGACGACCGTTACAAAACGACGGTCAAGCCCCTATTTGCGAGCGGCGCCGCGGCAGTCTGCGACGAGATCACGGCGGACGGCTTTCGCGTCACGTTCCCGCAGGCGACCTTTGAGGGCGGACCCGTGGACGATTACGTCATCCGCGTGCTGGAAGAGGACACCGGGCTGATCGTGCGCAGTGCGGCGATCTTTTCGGGATACTACCTCTACACCCCGCCGGAAACGCTCTCGCAGCGGTTTGAGGGATTGGAGAGCGGCCGCGCCTACCGCGTGAGCATAACGGCCGGCAGCTTCTGGAAAACACACAGCGACCCGCTGGAAACGGCGGTCGCCACACTCTGACGTCAATCGGTAAGGAGGCGCAGTATGGAAAAAATCACGACCGACGGACTGCGGTTTGTCGACGAGTACGGCCGCGAACGCATTTTCACGGGCATGAACGTCTGTGACAAAAAGGACTTTGACGCCGAAAACCCGGCCTACGGCTATCCGGCTGACACGTTCCCGTTTGAGGAATACCGCGCCCGCGGATTTGATATGATCCGTCTCGGCTTCACCTGGGGCGCCATGGAGCCGAAGCCCGGCCGCTATAACGAAGAACTGATCCGCTCGCTCGGCGACTTTCTCGACAAGTGCGCGGAGTATGGCATTTATGCCTATCTCGACTGCCACCAGGACTGCTGGGGACCCGCGACCTACGGCGACGGCGCGCCCGCCTGGGCGACGCTGACCGACCA
>CADBON010000060.1 GCA_902796315.1 Oscillospiraceae bacterium
CTTGACGCTCTTGAGAGTAACGCTGGAATCGTTCAATTCGGGCAGGTTGAACGCCTTGCCGTACGGAAGTTTGACGATCTCGGAACGCTCGGTCGGGTACTTGCCCTGCGCGTAAGAGGTCGTGCCCATCGTGACGGTGAGGATCACCTTGCCGTCACTCACGCTGGCGGTGATGCCGGCAATGTCGTCCGTCGTGAGGTGGGAGGACCAACCGAAGTTGTTGACCGGGAATTTGGTGTAATGCCATGCGGATCTAGGTTCCACCGGATCGACGGTAACCTGCTTCTCATACGCCTTGTTGGTCTCCTCGACCAGTTGGGCGTACTGCGCGTCGCCTTCATCGCCGGCGAGGGCGCCGGTCATATACTTCTCCATCCGCTTGACGTACTCTTTCATTTCCATATTCGTCACGTTCAGGCGGTTGAACAGCAGCGGATAGCCGCTGGCGGTGACCAGAATGGACGAGCACTGCGAGGTCGCGGTGCGGGTGAAGCCGGGGCCAACTTGGGAAACATTCTGTTTAACGCCGTTGAGTTTGGCGTTGAACGCATCCAGCAGCGCGCTTTCGGGAATAACGGCATTGCCGGTGGCGCTTGCCAGCAGCAAAAGACGCACGTCCGCAAGATCGGTCGTGCCGCTGTTGTCAAGGTCGTGATCGCCGGCGGAGGGGTCGATCCCCGCGACCGAACGCAGCAGTTGCGTGGCGTCGGCGACGGTCAGGTTGCCGTCGGCGTCAACGTCATACAGCGCGCGGTAGCGCTCGATCATCTGCGCAACGGTCTCGCCTTCGCCCTCGGCGAAGGACGGAACAGCCAGCACGCCGATGCACAGGCAGAGGACCAGCAGCAAACTTAACGTTTTTTTCATAGCAGTCACCTTTTTCTATATTACTTGAAGTTGAAAGCGGCTTTCAGGAACATCAGGGTCTGGGCGACGATCCAATCGTCGCAGTCTTCCGGCTGACGGCCGGTGTAAATGCTGAAACGCTCGCGGTAATAATCGCAGGCGGTGGAAAACTGCAGCATCATAAAGATGTTGTCGAGCAAAAACGCAAAGAACGACGGGTCGACGTCTTTTCGAACGTCGCCGGTTTTTTGCCCCGCGGCGATCGCGTCGCGGTACACCGAGGCCGACAGCGCTTCGATGCGTTGTGAGAACTGCCGCAGCACGTCGCGGTTGCCGCTGGTGGTCAGCACATGGTAAAGGCGTATCAATTCCGGGTTTTCACGCGAAAAGGCGAGCAGATCGCGAAGAATCGTTTCCGCCTTCAGGGCGATATCCTCCTCGGTGGCGGCGAGCGCCTGAAGGGTTTGCTCCAAAACGCCGAGCCCCTCTTGAACGACGCAGGCAAACAGCGCTTCTTTATCCTCAAAATATTTATAGACCGCGCCGACGCTGATACCCGCCTTGGCGGCAATTTGCTGGATCGACGTGTGCTCGTAACCGCCCTCGGCGAATTCTTCCACGGCGGTCCGCAAAATGCGCTCGCGCTTTTCCGCAGGAAGATTCAAAAAAGCCTGCTTCGCGAATCCGGCTCCCGTTTCCGACATGGGACCCCTCACTCCCCGGTTTTGTGTTTCCTATCTGAAATATGATACCATTTGAAATCAAAAAAAGCAATCGTTACGGCAAAAATTCAAAAAAAGTTTTCCCGCACGCCAAAAATCGACCGCTTTTTGCCGTTTTTAACAGTATAGCGGAAAAAAATGTTCTGCCCGTCGCCGGAAAATTAAGTTTCTGTTAATAATTTCGTGTTGAATTCCCCTCATTTTGATATTATAATAGGAACAGTAATATGGTATCGTCCAACTTACGGGAGGTTTTTTCATGATTTCGCAAAACAACCGGCGCGTAAAAACCGCACTCGCCCTGTTCCTGGCGTGCGCGGCGCTGTTGCTGTGCGCGGTAGCCGGCAGTGCCGCCGCCAAGCCGTCCGGCCTGACCTACGGTTCGGTCATTCCGACGGACGCCAGCTGCAAGACCTACGTCGATAAATACAATTTCAGCGGCGACAGCGGCACGATGTACTTCTGGCGTTCCAGCAAAGGCAAAACCAACGCCATGTACGTCATTGAGATCGCCAACTCCGCCAAGGAGCAGATCCGCTACTTCAAAAGCCCGTACGGCGACGCGGGCGAAAAGCCGTTTGCCATTCCGTGGACCTTTAAGGACACCCCCAGCGGCACTTACTACGGCAAGTGCTATACCTACCTGGAGGACAAAGGTGAGGTCGTTGAGGACACCGTCCGCGAGTTCACCATCCGCATTGACCGGATGAGCGGCAAGACGACAATCCCCAAAGCCGTCGCCAACGTTACCGGCGGTATCAAGGTTACCTGGACCGCCGTGCCGACCGCCAAGAAGTATGAGATTTTGCGCAAAGCGCCCGGTCAGAAGTATTGGAAGGTATACGCGACGGTCGGTTCCAAGGCCACCTCGTACACCGACACCGGCGTGACCGCGGGCAAAACTTACAAATACTCGCTGCGGGCGGTCGACGGCAGTTTCAAGACGAAATACAGCGGCAAGGGCCTTTCGCTGCTGCGGCTGACGACCGTAAACATCACCTCGGTCGGCCCCGCCTCCAACGGTCTGCCCATCCTTCGCTGGAAACAGGTCACCGGCGCAACCGGCTATTACGTGTACCGCAAGGGCGGCGCGCTGAACGAGACCGCGTGGAAGCGCATTGCCACCATCAAAAAAGGGACGACCGTTTCCTACACCGATAAAACCGCCAACAGCAGCGACTGGCCGTATCAGTACGTCATTACCGCTTACAGCGGTTCGGCCAAGAGCGCATTCGCGGGTGCGGTGAGTTTCGACTTTATCCCCGCCGTCAGACTCGGCGGCGTGTATCGCGCTTACGGCGGACTGAAAGTGACCTGGGCGGCTTCGACGCTGAAGCTCGATCACTATAACGTCTATCGCAAAGCGCCCGGTGAAAAGAGCTGGAAATACATCGGCAAAACCGCCGCGACCTCTTTCACCGACACCAAAGTCAGCAACGGTTTAACCTACAAATACACCGTACGCGGCGTTTCCGCCAACAACGGCGGCGCGTATGACGCCGCCGGTATCAGCCGGATGTACGTCGCCGCGCCGACGGTGAGCGCCGTCACGTTCAACGCGGCCGAGAACGCCGTGGTGCGCTGGACGGCCGTGAGCGGCGCCACGCAGTACCGCGTGTACCGCAAAATAAACAACGCGAAATCCTGGACGCAGATCGCCGCGCTCAAGAGCACCAAGACCGCGTACACGGACACGGTCGCCAAGACCTCGGGTGCGACGTACACCTATACGGTCGTTGCCTATAACGGCACCACCACAAGTGCCTACAGCAACGCCCGCACCAATATGTTCCTGAAAATGCCGGTCGTGACGCTCGCGACCGCCGCGACCGCCGACAAACCCTGCGGCGTCACCGTGACGTGGACGGCCTCGAAGGGCGCGGCCTCTTACACCGTCTATCGCAAGCAGGAAGGCACGACTTCGTGGACGGCGCTGACAACCGGCCTCAAAACGCTCACCTACACCGACACAACCTGCGAAAGCGGCGTCCGTTACGAGTACACCGTCAGGGCGGTTAACGGTTCGTACAAGAGTTTGTTTGAGGGGAAATCCATCGTAGCGCTCGCGGCGCCTGCCATCTCCAAAATCACGATTCAGGAATCCGGCACGTCGGTCATCTGGGAGGCCGTGCCGGGCGCCAAGATCTATTCGCTGTATAAACGCTCCGTCACGGCGAACGCGTGGACGAAGGTGGAATCCACCACCGGCACATCGCTTATCGATCCCGAAGCCACCGTCAATAACGCCGTGGACGCCTACTACCGTGTGGAAGCGCAGAGCGGTACCGTGACCAACTCGCTGCCGGATGGCTCGCCCAACTTCTACTGCGCCGAATCGTTCACCGCCGACATCGTCTATGAGAACCCCGACGACCCGACCGA
>CADBON010000061.1 GCA_902796315.1 Oscillospiraceae bacterium
AATGGCCTCGGTCAGATCCTGGACCGTCTCGGCGGTGTAACCGTCGTCAGCGGCGTCCTGTGCCGCGGTGATCTCGGCGGCCAGCAGATCGTCAAGCGCATTCGTCACAGCAGCGGTGGCGTCGTTGACAGCGGCGGTGCCGGCGGTGTTGTCATCCAGCACGCTCTGTCCGTTTGCTTCGGCGGCGTCGAGGGCGTCGGCGGCAGGTCCGGTGATGGCGTCGTTCACGCTCGCGGCGGCGTCAAGCGCTTCTTTCAGCGCGGCCTTTTCGGGCGTCAGCACGGTCATATTCACGACCTGCGTAGTGGGCGGGATGGTCTTATCTTCCGCATTGTAAACGGAAACGGTGAAGGTGTAGGAACCGGCCGTGGTGGGCGTGCCGGAGATCTCACCGGTGCTTTTGTCAAGGGTTAGACCGTCCGGCAGAGCGCCGTCGGTCACGACAAAGACAGCATCCTGGTCGGTCGAAATGGTGTGGCTGTATGCGTCGCCGACAACGGCGTCCGGCACGGTGAGGGCGCCCGTCTCGGGGTCGGTGGTCTCAGTCGTGTCGTCGACGATGACTTCGGGCGCTTTCAGTGCCTCCCACACGGCATAGAGCGTGACGGAGGCATCCGCCGTGTAGACGTCGCCGGGGGCATACTCCGCGGCGGTGGCGTCGGCAGAGGTGGCCCAGCCCTTGAAAGCGAAGCCCTCGCGGGTGGGTTGAGCGGCGGCGAGCGTCAGATCCGTTCCTGCATTCTTGATCTGCTTCTCGGGCGCATTGCGGCCGCCGTTGGCATTGTAGTCAACGTAGAAGCCCCAGCGGGCGTAAAGGTCTTGGTTACCGTTCGCCGTGTAGGAAGCGCCGTCCGCATATGCAACTTTGCCGCTGCGAGCGAAAGCCCAGCCGAGGAAGGGCTGACCGTCATTGTCAAAGGTGTTAGCCGTAAGATTTGCGGTGTAATGACCTGCCGCAAAGGCTTGAGTAGCGGTCGTTTCCGGCTCGGTATTGGAGTGGAAGGTAACCGTGTAATCGGGGGCCTGGGAGACGAAGTCTGCCTTAAGAGAAATGTTTCTGTCAACGACGAACTCCATCGGGTTGTTGCCGGGGTTGAGGCCCGTGCCGGCATTTGCCGCGGCAACCGCCGCATTGTACTCGTCCTGCTTTGCGGACAAAGCGGCTCTGGCGTCAACAAGGTGCGCTTCCAGAAGCGTGATAACGCTTGCTGCCGTATTGACGGCAGAAGTGCACCAGCTGCTGTACTTGGTGTTTCTGTTGTAAGTCTTGGTCGCAAGATTAGCGGAAGTGATCGCGTTTACAACGTTGGTATATGCCGATAAAGAGGTCTTGTAGCCGTTCAGCGTGTTAACAAGGGTGTTGGTATCGGTTACCAGCTGTCTCTTGTTGGTGGTGTCAAATAAAAGGCTCGGGGTCTTGTCGGCGTCGCCGATGTTCGCCTCAACCGCTTCTTTCTGTGAAGTGGTTGTGGAAACAGCGTTGGTAAGTGTTGTAATCTGCGCCTGAATGGCTTCGATCTCAGAGGAAAGCTGAGCAAGCTCACCGTTGTCGGAGCCGCCTTCAAGCAGCTCCCACTTGTCGAAGTAATAGCCGTTATCGGGAATTGCCTCAAGAGTAACCGTTACGATCTCTTCGACGCTGACGACCGAGCCGTCGGTAACCACGATATAGGAGTCGCCGTAGATGGTACCGCCCTTGATGGAGCCGTGCTCGGAGGCCTTAGCTATAATTGTATAGATCGTTTTACCCTCGCCGAGCGAATTGGACGAGCCGATCAGGGTGGTGTCTCTGTCGGTATCGTCGAGAGCGTCGCCGACGGGAACGTCGGTGGGTTCGATACCGCTGCCCGCGAAGAAGGTGGACTCTGTGCCTTCGTCATCGGTGAAGTACATTCTGATATTGTCAAGGTCCGAATAATCGAAATAGGTGGGAACACCTTCGATGTCGCCCTGATAGTTGCCGTTAAGGGGGGTGTAAAGCTCGCCCGAAGAGTTTTGAACAACAGCGGGCTTGCTGAAGTCGGCAGTCGACTCGGTGCCGTCGCCGGCAAGAACGTTACCTGTTACATATGCAGCGAAAAGGCCGCTGGTATCGTTTGAGCAGTTCTCAAGGGTGGGATTGCCGCCCGAAGACGAGCCCACGATTGAATCATAAATCGTAACGTCGGTACCCTGATAAAGGCCGAGGTCGCAGGGCGTAACGGTCTGCGAAGACTTGTTGATGTAATAGTTGTTCGCAAAAATGCTGTTGACAGCTTTCACAACGCAATTGTTATCACCGATTGCGCCGCCGTAGTTAGCGCCGCCGTTGCAGTAGGTAACGTTACCGGTGAAGGTGCAGTTCATGATATAGAGCTCGCCGCCCTTGCAAACGTTGATACCGCCGCCGATTTCCGACGAGGTATTGTTTGCCACGGTGCAGTTGTTCAGGTAGGCATAGCCCTCGTTTTCACCGGCACCGCCGCCGCCCGAGGAATTGATCGAGCGGTTTTCGGAAAGCGAGCAGCCGTCCATGATCAGCGTGCCATAGTTCATAAAGCCGCCGCCGTAAATGGCAACGTTACGGACAATACTCGAATTCTTCATAACGACGTAAGCAGTCTTATGATTGACGTTCTTGTTGTTCTGAAGCTTCTGAACGCCGTTCACAATAGCGCCGCCTGCATTGTTTTTGGAGCCCGAACGGGTGATGGTGACGTTGTCGAGATACAACTTGCCCGTGTTGTTCACGATGGCCGAAACCGAGCCGCCCATGATCGTCATATCGTAGATATGAACGGTCGCGTTGGCAGCCGTTTTGAAAACGTTATAGTTAGAGCCGGTCTGAACGATACCCTGCTCGTCAACGCCCGTCTTCTGCGCTCTGACGGTTTTGCCGTTGCCGTAGAGCTCGGTGCCGTCGGTCAGCGTAATGGAGGCGGTCACGATGACCTCGCTCACGCTTTCGTCCGCCAGCGCGGTCTGCAGGGCCGCCAGGGTAGAGACCTCTACCGTTCCGGCAGCCGTGACGCCGACGATGCCGAACGGCACCATCGCCAGCACCAGACAGACGCTCAAAAGAACGCTGAGCACTTTCTTCACGTTTGATTTCTTGTCCATAGCGAATTACCCTTTCGTGCGTTGAAATGCGTTAAAAATTTCACACATTAATTTTACCGTTGGAATTATAACAGTACCAAATGCGTGTGTCAAACCTTTTCAGCAGATTTTTTATCATTTTACTTTTTGTTCACAAAGTTCCCATAATTGTTACACAATTTGTACGTTTCGGCAAGAAAACAAGGGGATTACAAGACGCGAAAAGTCTATGCATTTCGATTATTTGGGAACTCAAAATACTGTATTATATATATGGCTTTCATAGAATAACGCTCTATGAAAGAAATTTCAAGTCAGTGTTCCAAATCGTCACTTTTTTCATTATAATAACGCTCCCGCGCAAGAAAACCCGCTTACCGATTGACGGTTTTGCGCGCGCGTGATAAAATAGAAAGGTATTTCGTGGCGGCTTGCCGCCGTGTGAAGGAGAGAGACAGATGAAGGAACGAAGCAGCGGACTGTTGCTGCCCGTGTTTTCCCTGCCGTCGCCCTATGGCGTCGGCACGCTCGGGCGCGAAGCGGAACGCTTTGTGGATTTTTTGGCGGCGGCCGGTCAGCGCTGGTGGCAGATGCTGCCCGCCGGGCCGACGAGTTACGGCGATTCGCCCTATCAGAGTTTTTCGACGTTCGCGGGCAACCCGTATTTCATTGACCTGACGGCGCTGAAAACGGAGGGGCTTTTGACCGCGGCCGACCTGGCCGGCAACTGGGGCGGCGATCCCCGCCGCGTGGATTACGGTCTGTTGTACGAGCGCCGCTTTGCAGTGCTGCACAAGGCCTATGAGCGCGGCCGCGACGCGCTGAAAGGCGAACTTGACGCCTTTATCGGCGAGAACGCCTGGCTGCCCGATTACGCGCTGTATATGGCGGTCAAAAAGCACTTCGGCATGGCGGCGTGGACCGAGTGGCCCGACGAGGAGATCCGCCTGCACAGGCCCGACGCGGTGCGCGATTACGCCGGACGTCTGGCCGACGACGTGCGGTTTTACGCCTTTTTGCAATTCCTGTTTTTCCGCCAATGGAAAGCCCTGCGCGCCTATGCCGAAAAAAAGGGCGTGGGGCTGATCGGCGACGTGCCGATCTACGTCGCCGCCGACTCGGCCGACGTGTGGAGCGAGCCGCAGTGGTTCCGTCTGAACAAAGACAACAAGTGCACCGAGGTCGCGGGCGTGCCGCCGGATTACTTCTCCAAAGACGGCCAGCTCTGGGGCAACCCCCTCTATGACTGGGAAGCGATGAAACAAGACGGTTACGGTTGGTGGATCCGCCGTGTGGACGGCGCCCGCAAACTGTTTGACGTGCTGCGGATCGACCACTTCCGCGGGCTGGAAAGCTACTGGGCCGTGCCCGCCGGCGAAAAGACCGCCAAGGTCGGTCGCTGGGTCAAAGGCCCGGGCCTGCCGTTCGTGGAAATGCTGACCAACTGGTTCGGCAGCGAGGGCTTCATCGCCGAGGATCTGGGCATTCTGACCCCCGAGGTGCGCACCCTGCTGAAAGAATCCGGCCTGCCGGGGATGCGCGTGCTGGAGTTCGCCTTCGGCGCCAAGGGCGAACCCTCGGTCTACCTCCCCCACTGCCACGTGCAAAACTGCGTGTGCTACACCGGCACCCACGACAACGACACCCTGCGCGGCTGGTGGGACGGCGCAAGCAAAGCCGACCGCGCCTACGCGACCCGCTATCTCGGCCTGAACGCCGACGAGGGCGCCGTTCGCGGCGTGCTGCGCGGCGGCATGAGCAGTACCGCCGACCTGTTCGTTTCGCAGGTGCAGGATTGGCTCGAACTCGGCAGCGAGGCGCGCATCAACACCCCGGGCACGCCCGCGGGCAACTGGCAATGGCGCCTTTTGAAAGGCGAACTGACGCCCGCCCTTGCCAAAGAGATCAAGGCCATGACCAAACTGTACGGACGTCTGCCCGCGCAAGACTGACGAAGGAGGAGCGCCCGTGTCGACCGTTACCGTCGGACTGCTTGCCCACGTTGACGCGGGCAAGACAACGCTTGCCGAAGCCCTGCTTTACCGCACGGGCGTTCTGCGCAGCGCCGGCCGTGTGGACGACGGTTCGGCCGCGCTCGACAGTCACGAACTGGAGCGCCGCCGCGGCATTACCATCTTTGCGGGCGAGGCGCATTTCCCGCTCGGTCAACTGGAGATCGCCCTGCTCGACACGCCCGGCCACGTCGATTTTTCCGCCGAGACGGAGCGTGTGCTCGGCGTGCTGGATTACGCCGTGCTGGTCGTCAGCGGCAGCGACGGCGTGCAGGCGCACACCCTCACCCTGTGGCGGCTGTTGGAGCATTACGCCGTGCCGACGCTGCTCTTTTTCACCAAAAGCGACCTCGAACGCCGCAGCCGTGCCGATCTGCTGGCCGAAGCACAGCGCGACCTGAGCGCCGCGTGCGTGGATTTTACCGACAAAAGCACCCGCGACGAGGCGCTTGCCACCTGCCGCGAAGACGTGCTGGAAACCTATCTGCAAACGGGAGAAGTCCCCGACGCCGCGGCGGCGGATCTGCTGCGCGCGCGTCAGGTCTTCCCCTGTTTTTTCGGCTCCGGCCTCAAGATGACGGGCGTCGACGAGTTTTTGTCGGCGCTCGGCACGCTGCTGCTGCCCCCTGCCCTGCCGGATACCTTCGGCGCGCGGGTGTTCAAGATCACCCGCGGCGACAAGGGCGAACGGCTGGCGCACCTGCGTGTGACGGGCGGCGAACTGCGCGTGCGCGACAGCGTGACCGTCGGCGGCGCCGAGGAAAAGATCAGCGCCCTGTACCGCGTTGACGGCGCAAAGCGCACCCCCGTCGACCGCGTGACGGCGGGCGGCGTGTGCGCCGCGGCGGGGCTTTCGGCCGCCGCGGGCGACGGCCTTGGCTACGAGCGGCAGGGCGCGAAAGCCGTGCTGGAGCCGGTCATGAGTTACCGCGTCGTTCTGCCGCAGGACTGTGACGCCGAGGAATTTTTGCCGAAACTGCGCCAACTCGAAGAGGAAGACCCCCTGCTGCGCGTTACGTGGGACGCCAATCTGCGCGAGATCGGCGTGGCGCTGATGGGCAAGGTGCAGGCCGAGATCTTGACCGCGCTGGTGCGTGAGCGGTACGATATCGACATCACGACCGACCGCGGTCGGGTACTGCTGAAAGAGACGGTCGCCGCGCCCGTCGAGGGCGTGGGGCACTATGAGCCGCTGCGCCATTACGCCGAGGTGCACGTGCTGATCGAGCCCCTGCCGCGCGGCAGCGGCGTGCAGTTTGCGACAGCGTGCAGTACTGACGACCTGGCCGCCAACTGGCAAAATCTGATCTTGATGCACTTCGGCGAAAAACAGCACAAGGGCGTGCTGACCGGCTCACCGCTGACGGACGTGCGCCTGACCTTACTGGCGGGGCGCGCCCACCCCAAGCACACCGAGGGCGGCGATTTTCGCCAGGCGACCTACCGCGCGGTGCGGCAGGGCCTGATGAAGGCCGAAAGCGTGCTGTTGGAGCCGTACTGCCGGTTCCGTTTAGAGGTGCCGCCCGAGCAGATCGGCCGCGCCATCAGCGACGTGCGGCGCTTTCACGGCAGTTTTGACGCGCCCGAGGAGCGCGGTGCGCTCACCCTGCTGCGCGGGCGCGCGCCCGTGCGCCTGTTCGGGGGTTACGCCGCCGACCTTGCCGCCTATACGGGCGGCCGCGGCCGTCTGACGGTCGAAAACGACGGCTATGACGTTTGCGCAGACGCCGCGGAACTAATCGCCGAGATCGGCTATGAGCCGGAACGCGACCTTGACAACACGCCCGATTCCGTCTTTTGCGCGCACGGCGGCGGTTTCGCCGTCAAGTGGGACAAAGTGGCGGAGTATATGCACCTTGCCGCGTGGGACGACAAGGCGAACGAGCCGCAGGAGGTAAAACCCCTGCGCCGCAACTTCCGGCTGGACGATAAAGAGTTGGAAGCAATCATGGAACGCGAATTCGGCGCCGATAAGCACCCCTTTTACCGCTACACCCACACCGTCCCGCGCGAGGAAAAGCGCCCCGACCGCGCCGCCGACGGCCACGTGCCGCGCAAGGTGGTGCTGGTGGACGGCTACAACGTGGTGTACGCGTGGGACGTGCTGAAGGACCTGGCCGCCTATAACCTCGACGACGCGCGCACCCGCCTTTTGAACGTGCTGTGCAGTTACGCCGCCTATACCGACAGCGAGGTCATCTGCGTTTTTGACGCCTATCGGGTGCCGGGCGGCGCAGGCCGCGCCTACACCTACAACGACATCGGCGTGGTGTTCACCAAAGAGCGCGAGAGCGCGGACGCCTATATCGAAAAACTGGTCAACGAGATCGGCAAAAACGAAAACGTGACCGTCGTCACGTCCGACAATATGATCCGCCTGACGGCGCTGCGCGCGGGCGTGCGCAAAGTGCGCGCCGCCGACTTTGAGAAAGAGGTCATCGGCGTGCACGGCGCCATCGCCGACTTTTTGGAAACGCTGAACAAACCCCGCCCCGCGCGGCTCGGCGATTTTGCCGGCTTTGCCAAATTGTTGAAAGAAGACGAATAAACAATTCAAAAAACACCATCTATGACAGCATAGAGGGTGTTTTTGGCTTTATATATGACTTTATTTAGGTATTATTATCGTCGTGCACCGTTCCCAAGCCGAGGAAGATGAACAGATACGGCGCGGTGTAGAACATGGTGTTGCCGAAAATCGCCGAAAAGAGGTAGGTGAACGCCACGATCAGACAGACGGCGGTGGCGTCGCTCATCCGTTTTCGGCCGCGCCACGCTTTGAGATAAACGGCGGCAAGGCCGCCGATATACGCCACGGCGGCGGGAATGCCGAAGAAGGCGGCGTATTGCAGATACTCGTTGTGCGGGCGGTTGTTGACGTGCTGCGATTCGATTTCAAGGCGGCTCGCGATCCCCTCAACGCCCCAGCCGAACAGCGGCCGTTCTTTGATATAGCCGAGCGTCAGGCGCCACAGACCCCACCGCCCCGTGCCGGCGCTGTCGGCGGCCGCAGCTTCGGCGGCTGCTGCCCCCTTGGGCGTGTCGGCGACGGTGCCGAACACCGATTGGATATCGGTAAAGAACAGGGCCAACTCGCTAAGGAACGAGTGATACTTGAGCCCGGCGAGGGCCGTCACCGCCAAAAAGACGGCCAGCGCGCCCACCGATTTGACGCTGAACTTTTTGTCGCGGATGGAAAGCGCCACCAGCATAAAGACCATGCCGACAAGGCACGAGAGAAAGCACCCGAACGTCGTGTTGAGGGTCAAAATAAAGGTATTGACCGCCAGCACCACAGCGTAAAAGACCATTTTGCCGACGCTTTTGGCGGTCGCAAACAACGCCGCGCTGAGCATGATGCCGATCATCAGAAAATAGCCGTAGTGGTTGAATTGATAGAAGATCGCGCTGGGCGCGTCCCAATCGCCGTACTCGAGAATAGCGACGGGCGTCACGTAGCGATCGATGAGCGTCAGCAGGTTGAGGACGATATTCGAAACGAAAAACGTCACAAACACCAGTTTGCGGCAGGCGTCGCTCTTGACCAGCGAGCCGCAGAACCAGAACGCCGCAAAATAGGCGAAGAAGGAAAAGATGCTTTCGCCGCGGTAAAAGCCGCCCTCGAGCGCGGCGTCCGTAAAGCCGTTGACGCAGGTCGAGACGAGCATCAGCACGCACACGGCGGCGAAAAAGAAGGCGGGGATAAACTGCTTGCGGTCCCCTGCCGTTCCGGCACGGCGACGCTCTAAAAAAGACAGATAAACGGCGGGCACGGCAGCGAGCAGGGCGAACAGCACGGCGTAGTTGACGATGTACTGATAATCAAAAAAGCAGGCGAGCGTCTTCACGTTCACCCAAAGGTAGAGCACGTCGATCAGCGGCGTCAGCAAAAAGGCCATCAGCGGCGCCATCAAAAACGCCCCGGTATGGCCGAGCGCGCGCGTTTGCACGTCGGCCAACTGGCTTTTCAAAGGTTGTCGGGTTTTGGTCGTGGTCATGCGTTTCACCGTTTCGTCAGAGTGTGGCTGCGGAAAGCGGGCGCCGCGTCAGCCGCAAAAGCGCCCCGTACCGTTCTATGATACCGCATTGGGAACAAAAAATCAACCGGTATTCGTGTGCGCCCTGTTGGGCGCACAATGAAGTGTTCCTGTCCGTCATAAATAATTATGAAAACAAGCTAAAAAGAAAAAACGGTTTTTCTCACTTGTTTTTATGATTTGACGGCTACGCCGTCATGAATTGCCGCCGCGGGCGGCATGAATCGGCTGCGCCGTGAATTGAATTGCTCCTTATGCCCCGCAGGGCAATTCATGCACAAAGTGCAATTCATGACCGAAGGTCAATTCACGCGCCGCAGGCGCAATTCATTCAATAAAAGAAAACCCTCCGGCGCTGCCGGAGGATCGAACAACAAAGGGTTTATTGATGATTGGCGTTGCTGCAGGAAGTGGTGACCTTCATACCCGAATTCTCAGCGTCGCCGATCGTCTGATCTTCGATCGTGATCGTAATGACGCTGCCGGTGATCGGGCAGTAGGGCGGCTTCTGGAACAGCTTACTGATCTCTTCAACGCCATCGTCACCGGTCAGGCCGGTGTTGCCGGCGTCACACGCCCACGTACCGCCGTCGGCGGTGTTGCCGCCGTCAGCCGCAGTAGAAGTCAATGTGAACTTGTCGCCGGCTTTAACAGCGAGTGTATTCATCATAGTGACGTTGGCAAGCTGCGACTGAAGCTCGCGCTGGTTGGCGAGGCAGGTCTTTTTCTTGGCGTTCGAGGTAACGGCGCTGTAGATCGGCACCGCGACCGCGACGAGGATCGCCATTATGACCACGACGATCATCAGTTCAACAAGCGTAAATCCCTTTTTGCTTTTCAGAAAACAAAACATAGGTCTCATCCCTCTGAATCGAGACAAGATTTGCGTTTTCCGCAGGTGTTGTCTCTGTTTGAGTAAAAGAGGAGCGTCCCCCAACCCAGGGGAAGGGGGACGCTGTGGTTACTTAATCAGTAGCGCTTAAACGTGCCGATCGATTAAGAATGGCCGTTCGCGGAGCTGCAGGAAGTAGCAACTCTAAGGGCAGCCTCTTCAGAATCGCCGACGGTGCCGTTAGAAATCTCAACGGTGATGACGCTAGCCTTTTCGGGGCAATACGGAACCTTCTGGAACAGGGAACCAAGCTGCTCGGTGGTAACAGTACCGGTGGTGACAGCCCAAGTGCCGTTGTCAGCGGTAGCATTGGTGGTCAGGGTGTATTTGTCGCCAGCCGCGAAGGGAAGGATGTTGGTCATGGAAGCGTTGTTGATCTGAGACTGGATCTCGCGCTGGTTGGCAAGGCAGGTCTTTTTGCGGGCATTCTTAGTAACAGCGCTGTAAATCGGGACAGCAACTGCGACCAGGATGGCCATGATGACGACAACGAT
>CADBON010000062.1 GCA_902796315.1 Oscillospiraceae bacterium
CGACAAAGAGAAGTACCTGAGCGACCGCGGCACCTATCTGCCCTTTGACGAACTGCCGTTCCCCATCACCGAAACCGTGGACGGCGTTATCGCCGAAATGAAAATCCCCGCTGCGCCCGATGAAGAGTTCCTGAAGCAGTATTGCTCCAACGGGTCCGAACGCTCGTGCGAAAAACTGTTCGAACTGATGACCGAGGGACAAACCGATCTGTTTGAGGCGCAGACCGTACCCGAAGCGGGCGAGAATATCTGCCTGCTGTACGCCGGTCAACTGCCGCCGAAGTATTACGACGCCATCATCGATTATATCAACGACCACCCCGAATACCGCTTCGTTGTGGCCTACCGCCGCAACCTGACGGCGCGCCGACGCGAGTTCTTGCAATCGCTGCCGGCCGGCACCGCTACGTTCGGTATCCTGAGCGCGTATCTGTTCCGTCTGAAAGAAATTTTGACGATCCTGCTTTTTACGGCGCTGCGCATCAGCCGCAAGGCCGCGCCGATCGGGCGTTTTGCACGCCGCGAGGCCGCGCGCCTGTTCTACTCCTTCCGCCCGATGTGCGTCGTGGACTTTACGGGCACCAACATTTTTATGGGTCTCATCCTGTCGAAGCTGACGGGTAAAAAACTGCGGATCCTCCACGGCGATCACCTCGGCTTTAAAAAACGGGAACTCGCACGCATCAAGTTTGTCGGCGCATTAGAAGACAAGCGCGGCTTCGTGACCGAGGATTGTTCCCGCTCCGAGATCGACCGCTATCTCGAACGTCGCACCAATGCCGTTATGGCCGATCCCAGTGTTGCCCAAAGCACCACGTTCGGCAACGGCTTCCCGATCTTTTACAACCGCAAGGGCAGGCTAATCTGCTTCAGCTTTTTTCGCGTGCGCACGCCGTATCCCATCCGTCTGAGCGACGCCGCTGTCAGCGTCGGTCTGTACCGCTATAAAGCGCGCTTCTTCCTGACCTCGACCAAGCGTTTTTCCAAAACGCACGCGGGATTCTATAAAATCAAGATCCCGCTGACGGACGTCATCGACCTGCCCGCCAACAATCCCGTGTGCTTCTCGTATACGACCAAGTATCAGAAACTGGTCAACAGGCACATCGTCTATCTGTCGCTGCTGGGCCGTCACTGTATCGGCCTGCACGGACCGCTGTGCGAGCACGCAGAGAGCGGCACCGTGGCGGCCTACCGCCAGTCGCGCTCCAACCGGATGAATCTGTACGTTCGCTCTTTGAACGTGACGGACAGAAAAAAAGAGGGCGTCAAAATCTTTTTCGCATACTGTCTGTCACTGCTCTGGCACCCTTCGGCGAAAAGACGCCCCATTCTGCTCTATGAAAAGAATTCGTCCAAGTACGAAGAGAGCGCCAGCGTTGTCTTTGAAAAACTGGTCGATATGGGCTACCGCAACGCCTGGTTCATCATCCATCGCGACTCCGAGTATATGGACCGCATCCCCGATCGTGTCAAAGACCGTCTGGTTTACAAGTATTCGTTCCGGCATTATCTGTATTTCTTTGCCTGCCGCACCTTTATCGGCACCGAGGCACTCGTGCATGCCATCGATCTGAAGACGTTCAATCCGTTCGCCCTCAAAAAGACGGCCGACAAGAATCTGAACTACGTCTTTTTGCAGCACGGCGTCATGTATATGGTCTCGCTGAATTCCGAATCCCGCAAGATGTTCAAGCCGAAACAACTGAACGGGCTTTACCGCGTGGTCGTCTCCTCTCATGCGGAAGCCGATCACTTTACGGAACTTGGCCAGCATGATCCGGAAAATCTCTATATCTGCGGCCTGCCGAAGTTTGACCGCAGCACGCTCTCGCCCGACGCCGACAAGGTCGTCATCATGCCGACCTGGCGCCCGTGGGAGATCAACGACGCCCGCCGTGATTTTACCAGTACCGCCTATTACAAAATGATGGAGCGCATTTATAACGCCGTTCCCGAAGATTTGCGCGACAAGGTCATCATTTTGCCGCACCCGCTGATCGTGAACGAACTCCACAAGATCTCCGCTTCGCTGTCTTCCAAGATCCGTCTCGACGTCCGCTACGACGACGTCTTGCGGCAGACCGCCGTGCTGATCACCGACTATTCCTCCATCGCGTACGACGCGTTTTATCGCGGCTCCCGCGTGATTTTCTGCTGGGAGGAAAAGGACGCGTGTATGGCGCATTACGGCCCCAGTACGAAACTGATGCTGAATGAGGACAACGTCTTCGGCGACGTGTTCTACAACACCGATGAACTGGGCGAGGCCATCCGCCGCAATTACACCGGCTCGCAGTACGAACCTTACCGCGAGCGCTACTCCCGCCTGGTGGAGTTCCACGACGGCCACAACACCGACCGCTTGATCGAGTTCCTGAAGGAAGACGGCATTTTAGCGTGACCCGAAAATAATAAAAACCGCTCGACACGTTTCGAGCGGTTTTTCTTTTGCCTTCGTTTACAATGAATCCGTAAGGAGGGACAAGCCATGCCCGTTACCGTTCACCGCAAGGGTGAAACCGTCGCCGTTTGTCTGAAAGGCGACATCGACCACCATACCGTCCCCGCTCTGCGCGAGGCGATAGACGACGCCGTTTCCGCTACACCGGGCGCCAAAACGCTCGTGCTGGATTTTTCCGACGTCACGTTTATGGACAGTTCCGGCGTCGGCCTCGTGATGGGGCGCTGCCGTCTGTGCCGGCCGCGCGGAATCGCCTTGCGGGTCGTGAATCTCTCACCGCGGGACGCCCGCATCATGGCAATGTCCGGTGTAAGGAGTATTGCCGAACTCGGGGAAAGGAGCCAAACATAAGGTGCATAAACTCAATGAAATGAAACTGTCGTTCGACAGTCGCTCTGTCAACGAGGGGTTTGCCCGCGTTGCCGTCGCCGCTTTCGCCGCTCAACTCGATATGACCGTGGACGAACTCGGCGACATCAAGACCATTGTCAGCGAAGCCGTGACCAATTGTATCGTGCACGCCTACCGCGACACCATCGGCACCATCACCGTCACCTGCGCCGTCTTTGCCGAGGGCGTGGTGCGCGTGACCGTTCGCGACCGCGGCTGCGGCATCGCGGACGTGAAAAAAGCGCGCGAACCGCTCTATACCGGGCTCGGCGGCGACCGGTCGGGGCTCGGTTTTTCGGTGATGGAAAGCTTTTCGGATCGCCTGACCGTCCGCTCGCGCGTCGGCGTGGGGACCACGGTCACGATGGAAAAGATCGTGCGGGGCAAGGCGCGGTGAACGAGCGTCTTGCCGAGAGCAATCTCGGCCTTGTGCACGCCTGCGCCCGCCGCTTTGCGGGCCGCGGGGCGGAATACGACGACCTGTTTCAGGCGGGCTGCGTCGGCTTGGTCAAAGCCGCCGCGGCCTTTGACCCGTCGCGCGGTTACGCGTTTTCCACCTATGCGGTGCCCGTCATTCTCGGCGAGATCCGCCGTCTGTTCCGTGACGGCGGCAGCGTGAAAGTCAGCCGTTCGCTCAAGGAGCGGGCGCGTGCCTTGCAGCAGTCGGCCGAGGAGTTCGCCCGCCGCGAGGGGCACGAGCCAACCGTCGGCGAACTTGCGGATGTCGCGGGCCTTACGACCGCCGAAACGGCGGAACTGCTGCTCGCGCTGCGTCCCACGGTGTCGCTTTCGGCGGAAGGGGAGGAGGGCGAGCGGGTGCTCGACGTGCCCGACGGAGCCGAGGGTGAAGCGCACCTGACCGAGCGCCTTGCCCTGCACGAGGAACTGGACGCGCTGGAAGAGAACGAGCGCCGTCTGATCGCCCTGCGCTATTATCACGGTCTTACCCAGTCGCGAACGGGCGCGTTGCTGGGGATGACGCAGGTGCAGGTCTCGCGGCGCGAGAAGGCGGTGCTTGCCAAACTCCGCGAACGGATGACGGTCTGACCGTTGGCAATCCGTCGCGGCGGCTACGGCAATAGCAACAAAAAAGCCAAACAAAGCGTGGGAAAGAATGGTGTTTTTTACGGCGGAAAAACCGCCGTTTTTGCTTGCAAAAAAGCGCAAAGTATTGTAAAATATATTTCGGTAAAAAATTAACAATTTGACAAAGGAGTTATCACTATGTCTCACCTGAACAAAAAGACCGTCGACGATCTCAACGCCCGCGGCAAACGCGTTCTCGTCCGCTGCGATTTCAACGTTCCGTTGAAAGACGGCGTCATCACCGACGAAAACCGCATCAACGGCGCTCTTCCCACCATTCAGAAACTGATCGACGACGGCGCCAAGGTCATCCTTTGCTCGCATCTCGGCAAAGTCAAAAACGGGCCGAATGAAAAAGAATCCCTCGCCCCCGTTGCCAAGCGTCTGTCCGAAAAACTCGGCAAGCCCGTCGTGTTCGCCGCCGATAACGAAGTGGTCGGCCCCAACGCCCGCAAGGCCGTTGCCGAAATGCAGGACGGCGACGTCGTACTGCTGCAGAACACCCGCTTCCGTCCTGAAGAGACGAAAAACGGCGAGGCCTTCTCCAAAGAGCTTGCCTCCCTGTGTGACATTTACGTCAACGACGCGTTCGGTTCCGCGCATCGCGCGCACTGCTCCACCGTCGGCGTGACCGAGTTCGTTCCCGAAACGGCCGTCGGTTACCTGATGGGCAAAGAACTGAAGTACCTCGGCAACGCCGTGGAAGATCCGGTCCGTCCCTTCGTCACCATTCTCGGCGGCGCCAAGGTCGCCGACAAACTGAATGTTATCGAAAACCTGCTCGGCAAGGCCGACACGCTCATCATCGGCGGCGGCATGGCGTACACCTTCCTTGCGGCGAAGGGTTACAACGTCGGCGGCTCGCTGCTGGATGAGAGCAAGATCGACTACTGCCGCGATATGCTCAAAAAGGCAGAGGAGAAGGGCGTTCAGCTGCTTCTGCCCGTTGACGTCGTAATCGCTGAGCATTTCCCGGAACCCATTGATGCGCACGTTCCGACCGAGGTCGTCGATGCCGACAAGATCCCCGGCCATATGTTCGGCGCCGACATCGGCCCCAAGACCCGCGCCCTGTTTGCCGAGGCCATTCAGAAAGCCAAGACCATTGTCTGGAACGGCCCGATGGGTATCTTTGAGAACCCCGTCTTCGCCAACGGCACGCTGGCGATCGCCAAGGCCATGGCCGAGGCAGACGCCGTGACCATCATCGGCGGCGGCGATTCCGCGGCGGCTGTCAACACCCTCGGTTTCGGCGACAAGATGACCCACATCTCCACCGGCGGCGGCGCGTCGCTCGAGTTCCTTGAGGGCAAAGCCCTGCCCGGTATCGAAGCCGTTCAAGATAAATAACGAATAGAGAAGGAGACTGTATTATGGACAAATCTCTTCGCAAGGCAGTTATTGCCGGCAACTGGAAAATGAACAAGACCCCCGACGAGGCCAAAGCCATCATCGAGGCCATGAAACCCCTTGTGGCGGGTGCGGACTGTGACGTCGTGCTCTGCGTGCCTTACGTCGATATCTTTGCCGCCCAGCAGGCGGCCGCCGGTTCCAATATCCAGATCGGCGCCGAGAACTGCCACTGGGCCGAAAGCGGCGCCTTCACCGGCGAAGTTTCCGCCCCCATGCTCAAGGCCATCGGCGTGCAGTACGTCATCATCGGCCACTCCGAGCGCCGTCAGTATTTCGGCGAGACCGACGAAACCGTCAACAAACGCGTGCGTGCGGCTCTCGACAGCGGCCTGACCGTCATCCTCTGCGTGGGCGAACTGCTTGACCAGCGCAAGAAGGGCATCACGATGGAAGTCGTTCGCTCTCAGGTGAAAGTCGCACTCGGCGGCGTTTCGGCTGACGAGATGAAGCAGATCATCATCGCCTACGAGCCCGTGTGGGCCATCGGCACCGGCGAGACCGCCACGGCGGAACAGGCCAACGAAGTCAACCACGCCATCCGCGAGGTGATCGGCGAACTCTACAATGCGGACGTTGCCGCCGCCACCACCATCCAGTACGGCGGCTCTATGAACGCCAAAAACGCCGCGGAACTCGTCGCGCAGGTCGACGTCGACGGCGGCCTTATCGGCGGCGCCTCCCTCAAGGCGGAAGACTTCTCCGTCATCGTCAAGGCGGCCAGCGTTTAACAACACAAAAATCCCCGTTCCAGGACGGGGATTTTCTTTGAAAGGAACCATGTTATGGCAGATAAAATCGTTTTAATCGTAATGGACGGCGTGGGTTTCTCCAAAACCGGGCTGGGCGACGCGGTCACACTCGCCAATACCCCCACGCTTGACAAACTTCTCAAGACCTGCCCCAACACCCGGCTGAAAGCCCACGGCGACGCCGTCGGCCTGCCGTCGGATGAAGATATGGGCAACAGCGAGGTCGGTCACAACGCCCTCGGCTGCGGTCAGATCTATTCGCAGGGCGCCAAACTCGTCAACGAGAGTATCGAAAGCGGCCGCCTCTATAATTCCGACACCTGGAAAGAGGTCGTCGAAAACGTAAAAGCCAAGGGGAGCACCCTCCATTTCATCGGCCTTCTCTCCGACGGCAACGTTCACTCCAACATCTCTCACCTTGAGGCCATGCTGACCGAGGCCAAGCGCGAGGGCGTCAAGACCGTGCGCGTTCACGTCCTGCTGGACGGCCGCGACGTGCCCGCCACCTCCGCGCTGATCTACGTCGATCGCCTTGAACAGAAACTTGCCGAACTGAACGACGCGGCGTTTGACGCCAAAATCGCCAGCGGCGGCGGCCGTATGAAGATCACCATGGATCGCTACAAAGCGGATTGGGGCATGGTCGAAAGCGGCTGGAACACCCACGTCCGCGGCGAGGGCCGTCAGTTTGCTTCCGCCAAAGAGGCCATCGAGACCTACCGCGCCGAAAATCCCGGCGTTATCGACCAGGATCTTCCGCCCTTCGTCATCGCCGAGAACGGTCAGCCCGTCGGCACCGTCTGCGACGGCGACAGCGTCGTGCTTTACAACTTCCGCGGCGACCGCGCCATCGAGTTGAGCATGGCCTTTGACGACGACGATTTTCCGTATTTTGACCGCGGCAAACGCCCCGACGTTATCTATGCCGGCATGCTGCAGTACGACGGCGATCTGAAGCTGCCCAAGCGCTATCTCGTCAGCCCGCCCGAGATCAAGAATACGCTCACCGAGCTTCTCGTGGCGAACGGCCTCAATGAGTTCGCCGTTTCCGAAACGCAGAAATTCGGCCACGTGACCTATTTCTGGAACGGCAACAAGAGCGGCAAGTTCAGCGAAGAACTGGAAACCTATCTCGAGATCCCGTCCGATACCGTCAGTTTTGACGAGCGCCCGTGGATGAAGAGCGCCGAGATCACCGACGCCGTTATCGACGCGATGGAAAGCGGCAAGTATGACTTCATTCGCTGCAACTACCCCAACGGCGATATGGTCGGTCACACCGGCAGTCTGGACGCCACTATCACCGCGGTCGCGGCCGTCGATCTCGGCCTTGCCCGCGTGCTGAAAGCGGCTGACCGCCTCGGCGGTTACACCGTGCTAATCACCGCCGATCACGGCAACTCCGACGAGATGCTGGAAAAGAACAAAAAGGGCGAGATTCAGGTCCGTACCGCGCATTCGCTCAACCCCGTTCCTTTCATCATCTACAGCAAAGAGAAGCATGAACTCAAGGACGGCGCGTTCGGCCTTGCCAACGTCGCCCCGACGGTCGCCGAACTGCTCGGTCTGACCCCGCACGAGAGTTGGCAGCCCTCTATGCTGAAATAACCGGCAAAACCAACAACCAAAAGAAACAGGTCAAGGCAATCGCCTTGACCTGCTTTTTTATGCCTCATTCGAGTTTATATTACGGTTCTTTCCGGTAGATCTCAAACGCACCGCTTTTCAGGATCCGCAGCAGATCGTCGTTGCTGCGGATCTTTTCCTCTGTCACGATCCCCGACGTGCCGAGCGACGCGTCGCGGTGACAGTCGCTTCCGCCGATCTCGATCCCGCCGAACCCGTCCGCCCACGCTTTGGCTTTGGCGTTGAGTTCCGCGGCGGTCTTGCCGTTCCACACCTCGGCGCCGTCCAGGTGTTTGTGGTTCGCGCGGCTGCACCACGGGCGGAAGGGGTGGGCCTGCAGCACAAGACAGCCCTTTTCGTGCAGCAGTTTTGCGGCGCGGCGAAGGCGAAGCGGCAGCAAGACGGGCAGTTCCTCCAGCATGTCGGGCGTGATCCCGTAAACCAGATAATCGTTCACGGTGGCGTAAAAACGTAATTCCATGCCGAAAAGAACGGTGAAATCTTCCGTTTGGGCCTCTTGCGCCTCGCGGTAAGAGCGCAGGTAGTGCGCGTTGATCTGTGTTTTGCTGAAGTGCTTGCGAAGCGGGAACGTCATGGGTGAATAATGGTCGGTCAGCACGATGCCGTCATACCCCGCGGCCTTGTATTTGGCGATCAACTCCGCCACGGGCAGGCGGCCGCAGACGCTCACCTCGGATGTGTGCGCGTGCAGTTCATATCGGTAGGTCACGGCGTTCCCTCCTTTCAGGTCTCTCTTATCATACACTCTTTTCGTTCGCTGTGCAAGGGGAAAAACCTTGCTTGACAGACACAGCGGGTGCGCCTATAATGAAAAAAAGGGGGGGACTCTGTATGCTTTCCTGGATCTTGAATTTTTTTCCGCAGGAACTGATCGCGCTGCTGGTCGCGTTCTGTTCGGTCCTTACGGGCGTTATGGATTTCGGCGAGCCGACCGTAACGGGTGAGATCGAACTCGTCAGCGAGCAGAAACTTGTTTTTGAGGATGCCATGTCCGCCGGGCAGGGTATTACTACCGACGGCGAATACTGGTACACCTCCGGCACCATGACCGCCGTGGGGTTCGCCGTTCTCGCCAAGTGGGACGCCCGCACGATGGAACGCGTTGCCTTCAACCCCAACGCCATTCCGCGCGATTTGCGCGAACAGCACAACTCCGACCATATCGGCGGCATCAGTTATTACAACGGCAAATTGTATGCCGCCGTTGAAAACAAAGAAGAAAATCACCCCTGCATCGTCACCTACGACCCCGACAAACTCACCGTGCTTGACGTTTACCATCTCCCCAACGAATTCTTGCCGGACGGCGTGCCGTGGTGCGCCGTGGACGGCGAGCGGGGCTACCTCTATGTGTCGCCGTTCAGCGACGTTGACGCCATTCTCGTTTTCGATCTGGATACAATGGCGTTCGATCATTTTTTGCCGCTGTCCGAAACGGTCACGCGTATTCAGGGCGGCGAGGTGTACGGCGACAAACTGTACCTTTCCTACGACGCGCAGAACAGCAACGCCGATCAGATTCTGACCGTAGACCTGGGCAGCGGCGCGGTGACGTCCATCGCCACGCGCACCGTGCCCTCGGCGGCCGGGAACGAGGCGGAGGGCCTTACCGTCTGCCCGATGCCGGACGGCTCGCTCATCCACGTTCTCGACTACGACAAAACCGTCGGCGTGTATCTTCGCAGTTACCGCTATACCGATTGATTTCCCATAATAAAACACCCGGCTTCCGTGGAAGCCGGGCGTTTTTTGTTGCTTTATTTCAAAATCTCGTTCCGGAAGTAGAGGCCCGTTTTGGCGATCAGTTCCAGCCACGCGGGGATCAGTTCGGCGGGGATCTGCTCGGCCCGCGTCTGGGCGAAGGTCTCGAAACTCAGGTTGCCGCGGTAGCGGATCTCGCGAAGGCCGCGCGTGAAATCCGGCCAGTTGATAAGGCCGGTGTAGGGCGCACGGTGATCGTCGCGCTGCCCCATATTGTCGTGAATGTGCAGCGCCTTGACGCGCGGCCCCAGCACGTGCAGATACTCGAGCATATCGCCGCCGTACAGGAACAGGTGCCCGACGTCGAAGCACAGGCCGAACCCCTCAAAGCCCGCCTCGCCGTTCAGACGGTCGATAAAGTCCGCCGCCTCGTGCGGGTTGGCGCAGTGGCCCTGATAGACTTTACCGCGGTAATCGCCGAACAGGTCTTCCAGCAGCACCGTAACGCCCGTCTCTTTGGCGGCGGGGATCAGCGCGGTATACAGCCGCGTGTTCAGCTCATCGATCTCCGCTTGCGTCGAACCGTCGTATTTGTTGACAGCCAATCCGTGGATGACCGTCGCGGGGCAACCCGCGTACGCGCAAAGCCGCAGCGAGTTCTCAAAGATCGGGATCATCCGTTCCAGATAGTCGCGCCGCGCATGGACCGTCGCCGGGAAGGGGGCGTGCGATTGCCCGATGGCAAGCCCGCTCTCCTTCATCACGCGCACGTCCGCCTCGTAGTTGCGCTCGATCTCCTCCCACGGCTTCTCCAGAACGGAAACGTAGTCGGGGTCGTCGAAACGACCGGGGTGGGCGTCGTGGTCAAAGTTCCAGTCAAGCGCCTCGAAGCCCGCCGCCTTGATGACGTCGCAGGCGTATTGCATCGAGTGTTCTTCGTCAATGGTGCCGGTCTGCACGCACAGTTGTAAATCCACGAAAAGCCCTCCTTACACGTTGAAACGGAACAGCACCACGTCGCCGTCCTGCATCACGTAATCTTTACCTTCGCTTCGTACCAATCCTTTTTCTTTCGCCGCCTGCAGCGAGCCGCAGTCGATCAGCGTCTGGAAGGGGACGACCTCGGCGCGGATAAAGCCGCGTTCAAAGTCGGAGTGTATCTTGCCGGCGGCCTGCGGCGCTTTGGTGCCTTTTTTGATGGTCCACGCGCGCACCTCCGGCTGCCCGGCGGTCAAAAAACTCATCAGACCCAGCAGATCGTAGCTGCGCTCGATCAAACGGTCAAGGCCGCCTTCCTCAATGCCGAGGTCGGCCAAAAACATCGCCTTTTCATCGGCGGGCAGTTCCGCGATCTCGGCCTCCAGTTCGGCGCA
>CADBON010000063.1 GCA_902796315.1 Oscillospiraceae bacterium
CGTGCTGTCGACCCTCGGCGCACTGCGCATCGACGCCGCGAAACGGATGGACCTTATCCCCGCGGGGCAGTACAATCTGCTTTGGATTGTCGAGTTCCCGTTCTTTGACTGGGATGATGAAACGCAGCAGTACGTCGCGATGCACCATCCCTTCACCGCGCCGCTGGACGAGTGCCTGCCCTACCTCGAGAGCGACAAGGGCGCCGTCCGCGCCA
Source organism: Oscillospiraceae bacterium (assembly GCA_902796315.1). GTDB lineage: Bacteria > Bacillota > Clostridia > Oscillospirales > Acutalibacteraceae > DTU089. Next base: position 216 of record CADBON010000063.1, read on the forward strand.
AGGCGTATGACCTGGTGCTGAACGGCATCGAACTGTCGTCCGGCTCCATCCGCATTACCGATCCCGACCTGCAGAGCCGCATCTTCGACCTGCTCGGCCTTTCCAAAGAAGAGGCGTACCGCAAATTCGGCTACCTGCTCGACGCGTTCCGCTACGGCCCGCCGCCGCACGGCGGTATGGGCATCGGCCTGGACCGTCTGGTGATGCAGATGCTCGGCGCGGATTCGCTGCGCGACGTGATCGCCTTCCCGAAGGTGCAGAACGCTTCGGAGCCGATGACCGACTGCCCGTCCGTCGTCGACACGCAGCAGTTGGACGACCTGGGCATCGCCCTCAAAACCCCCGAAAAATGACCGCGCCCGCACCGCTTTTTTGAAAAAAGTCTTGCAAATAACGGCGAAGTATACTATTATTAAATTGACCAAATAACTTACGGAGGATTATCTATGATTTCAGCAGGTGATTTTAAAAACGGCGCAACGTTCGAGATGGACGGCAAGGTCTATTCCATCGTCGAATTTCAGCACGTAAAACCCGGCAAGGGCGCGGCGTTCGTCCGCACCAAGATCCGTGACGTGATCGGCGGCGGCGTCGTCGAAAGAACCTTCAGCCCCACCGACAAGTTCCCCACCGCGTTTATTGAGCGCAAAGATATGGAATACAGCTATTCCGACGGCGATCTCTATTATTTCATGGATCCCGAAACCTATGAGATGGTCCCCATCGACAAGGTCAATCTGCCCGACTCTTTCAAGTTCGTCAAAGAAAATATGACCTGCAAGATCTTGTCCTACAAGGGCAACATCTTCGGCTTGGAACCGCCCACCTTCGTCACCCTTGAGGTCACCAAGACCGACCCCGGCTTTGCGGGCAACACCGCCACCAACGCCACCAAACCCGCCACGCTTGAGACCGGCGCCGAGATCAAAGTGCCGCTGTTCATCAGCGAAGGCGAGAGCATCAACATCGACACCCGCACGGGCGAATATCTGTCCCGCGCGTAAACCGAAGGAGGCAATTGCTATGACACTGACGGAAAAGGTTGCGTATCTCAAAGGCCTGGCCGAGGGCATGAACCTCGACAAAGACGCAAAAGAAACCAAACTGTTTGAGTGCGTTGTCGACATTCTTGAAGATATGGCCGGCACCGTGACCGAGCTGGATGAGGATCTGGCGGAAGTCGAAGATTACGTTGACGAGATCGACGAGGACCTCGGCGACGTGGAATCGCTTGTCTATGACGACGAGTGCGACTGCTGCTGCGGCGACGAGACCTATGAGGTCGAGTGCCCCAGCTGCGGCGAGACCATTTATCTTGACGACGCCATGCTCGATGAAGAGTGCATCGAGTGCCCGAACTGCGGCGAAAAACTGGAACTTGACATCGATTTCGGCGACGAGGACGAAGAGGCCGCCGACGACAACGGTCAGGAATAAGTCTTACGCAAAGACCCCGTGCTGCACGGGGTCTTTTTGTCGCTTTGCGACGTTTTGTTTTTGAACGATTTCACAATCATTATTACGGGAGGAACCGTCTATGCTCTTACTCCTTAAAAAATTTATTGCGTTTTTGCTGAGCGTCGTGCTGTCGTCTTCGGCGGCCGCCAACGTCACCGCCGGGAGCGAGCCGTTTCGGGCGAAGGACCCCGATAACGTGCGGCTGTCTGTCTCGGTGCTGTCGGACGTGCACGTGCAGGGGCAGTATTTCCGCCGCGACGAACTTGCCGCCGCCCTGTACGATATGCAGCAGGCGCCCACACGGCAGGACGCCGTCGTGCTCTGCGGCGACAACACCAACAGCGGCGCCCGCAAGGAGTATGAAGAACTCAAAGAAATCTTCGGCAAATACGACGCAGCCGACAACAAGGTTTTGGCCATCGGCAACCACGACACGTGGAGCAAGAACGAAAACGGCGACAAAGACGCGGCGCTGGTCAAGGAACTGTTCACACAGTATACGAAAGAGATCGGCGGCCGTGAGATCGACAACGTCTATTATTCGCTGACCGTCAAGGGCGTTCACCTCATCGTGCTGGGCAGCGAGGGCACCCGCCGAGAGGCCACCTTCAGCGACGCGCAGCTCGACTGGCTGGCTCGCGAGATGGCCGCTGCCGCCGGGGACGGCAAACCGATCTTCGTCTTTTGCCATTGGCCGATCAACGGCACGCACGGCCTGCCCTATACGTGGGAACAGAAACCGTCGGACGATCCCGAAATGGGCGGCATCGGGCCCGAGAGCGACCGCGTGAAAGAAATATTGTCGCAGTACCGCAACGTCTTTTTCGTCAGCGGGCACATCCACGGCGGCTTTTCGACCGATCTGTCGGAAGAGTTGACGCAGTATTGCACCACCGAGGAGTTAGACGGCATCCACTGCGTCAATATGCCGATCTTTTCGACGCCCAACATTCGCGGGCATATCGTCCCCGGTACCGGCATCGTCTTTGAAACGTACGACGATCACGTTCTGCTCAGGGCGCGCAACTTCCTCACCGGGACGTGGCTGCCGCAGTATGACGTGACCTATCCTCTCTATTAAGGTTTTACAAAATAAAAAACGGAGTGCCTGGGGCACTCCGTTCTTTTTTTGCGGTTGATTATTTTTTCGCGGTTGCTTTCTTTTTGGCCTTGGGCTTTGCTTCCGCGGTGGCGTCGGCGTCGGCCTCCGCTTCGGCGGCCTTGGCGGCCTTTCGCTCGCTCTTCTTTTTGCGCGATTTGTAGGTCAGCAGTTCCTGCACGCAGGAATCGGGCAGATCGCAGTCGCCGATGGAGATGATCTCGCGGTTATACAGCCCTTTGAAGTTGCTGCCGCCGGTGGTCAGCAGTTTGTGCTTGGCGGCGTATTTTTTGAAGGTCGCCTTTTCGTCGTCGGTGAGAGAGCGGGTGTAGATCTCGATGCCGTCCAGCCCCGCGGCGACGAGTTCGTCGAGCAGTTTCGGGTTTTTGCAGCGCTGCGGGTGCGGCAGCACGGCGATACCGCCGGCGTCGTGGATCTGCTTCAGCACGTCAAAAATATCTTCATACGTAGGCACGTGGTTGATGCTGTTTTTGGAATCGGGCCCGAAGAGCTCGGTATACAGGTCACCGAAGATCTTGTCGGTAAAGCCGTTCTCCCACAGGGCCTGCATGATATGTACCTTGAAACGGGTGGTGCTGCCGCTGGCGCATTTGGCGACGAACTCGGGGGTGATGGGGTAGCGCTGGGCGGCCTTGAGCATCATAAAATCGGTGGAACGCTTGCGGATCTGTCTGCTGCGCGCGCACAGACCTTCCAGACGGTCGGGGAAATCGGGCTTGTAGCACAGCATGTGGATCTCTTGCCCGTTGCTTTTGTCGGTGCCGGAAAGCTCCACACCCTGAATGACGTTGACGCCGTGCCGCTTGCCGATGATGGCGCCGCGAATGGTGCCGGCCAGACAGTCATGGTCGGTGATGGCAATGGTCGTCACCCCCCGCTTTTGGGCGAGGGTGATGAGCTCCTCAATGCCGAGGGAACCGTTCGATAGCCTGGTGTGACAATGTAAATCCGCTGACATGATCCTACCTTCCTTAATGGGACGAAAGCCGCGCGCCCGCTTCCCCGTAGGGGGGAACACTTTGCGAGCGTTGTGTGGTGAAACTGGGTGAAATATCCCGAATATATCCTACTATTTATAGTTTACAACAAAGAACAAGTAATTGCAAGGAAAATTTACAAATTTATTCCATACAGACAAATTGAGGGGCGTTATCCATACAAAAAAGCAGAAACCGTTGTTTTTCTTCCGGTTGATTTTGCCGTCGCATTGTGGTATGATAGGGCGATTGCGGAGGGACGGACTATGGAATCATTACGTGAACTGTATAAAATCGGACGGGGGCCGTCGAGCTCTCATACGATGGGGCCGCAGTACGCGGCCGAATATATCAACACGGCGTATCCCGACGCCGCGTTCGTGCGCGTGGTGCTGTACGGCTCGCTGGCGCTGACCGGCGAGGGACACGGCACCCACACCGTGCTGACCGAAACACTGCGCGCCCCGAATGAGATCGTTTTTGATACGCAAACGGGCGACCTGCCGCACCCCAACACGATGGACTTCATCCTCTGCGACGAGCGGCGCGAGCCCGTAGAGCGCGTGCGCGTCATCAGCGTCGGCGGCGGGGAGATCCGCATCGATGGCGTGCCCGAAAAGACGCCCCCGCAGGTTTACCCGCACAAAAACTTTGAGGAAGTGCGCCGCTGCTGTGCAGCGGAACACCTGCGCCTGAGCGATTACGCCGCCCGTTTCGACGGGGACGAACTCTTTGACTTTCTCGCCGGCGTGTGGGAGCAGATGAAGCGTACCGTCCGTGCGGGACTTGCCGCCGAGGGCGTACTGCCCGGCGGTCTGGGGGTGGAGCGCAAGGCGGGCTTTTTGTACCGTCAGCGCCACATGGACGAAACGCCCGAAACACGTGAAAACCGCCTGGTGTGCGCCTATGCCTTCGCCGCCGGTGAAGAGAACGCGGCGGGCGGCACGGTGGTCACGGCGCCGACCTGCGGCGCCAGCGGCGTGGTGCCGGCGGTGCTGTTGTACGCACAGGAACGAAAGGGCTTCAGCGACCGCGAGATCGTGCGCGCTCTTGCGGCGGGCGGTATCGTGGGCAACGTCGTCAAGCAAAACGCCTCCATCAGCGGTGCCGAAGCGGGCTGTCAGGCCGAAATCGGCACGGCCTGCTCCATGGCGGCGGCCGCCCTCGCGGAACTGTACGGGATGGATCTTGATCAGATCGAGTACGCCGCCGAAAACGCGATGGAGCACTATCTCGGCCTGACCTGCGACCCGGTGTGCGGCCTTGTGCAGATCCCCTGCATCGAGCGCAACGCCGTTGCCGCTATGCGCGCTCTGAACGCGCTGTCGCTTGCGAACTTTTTGACCGAGACACGCAAGGTTTCATTCGATACGGTCGTGCGCACCATGGTGCAGACCGGGCATGACCTCAAAAAACAGTACCGCGAAACCTCCGAGGGAGGCCTCGCGGCAAACGTAATACCCGACGCGTGACGCTTACAGTTCCAAATTATCGCCGTCGCCCGGGTTTACCAGATCGGGAAAGCCGAGCAATTCGGTGTTGTCGGCGCCGCTGACGGGGCGGTACTCCGGCTCGTTCCCGTGCGGCTTGTTCTTTTTCTTCTTTTTACGGCTCATAAAAATCGCTCCTTTCCGCACTATTGTGCGCGGGAAGGAGCGATTTATTTACAGCGTCACGCATTCAGCGGCAGGATCTCCAACGGCGGCAGGACGTAGGAGCCGATGTTGACGGCCTCGCGGAACGCCTTGACCTCGTCGGCGGTCAGTTCGCGGCCGGCGGTGTAGCTGTCGTCGGGGCCGAGCTCCGAGCAGTCGTAATACACGGTGTTGCCCGAGGAGGAGTCCGCCGTGACGTTCCACGTGTGGACGTACGCCCCGTCGGGGCCGAAGGTGCCGTAGGTGTAGATTGCAAGCTCTGCGCCGCCGCTGCCGATGGTCGCCAGCGTGCCGTCGCCGTAGGGGAACGCGTTATAGCGCGACCAGAACGCGTCGACCAGAGCGGGCTCGCCGTCCACCGTGGTGAAGATGGCTTTCACGCTCGTCTCAAGGCCTGTGGTCAGGAACAGCAGGTCGCTCGTGCCGTCGGCGTTGACGTCATAATAGGCGTAGCCGCAGGTGGAGGGGGCGATCGCCATCTCGCGAAGGGTGTCGGCAAGGCGTTCGGTCAGATCGGAACCGTTGGCCTCCACCGCCGGGCAGGGCAGGGGGTTGGCCTCAAAATAGTCTTCCTCCGTTTCGTCGTGCAGCGCCTTGATCGCACCGGCGTACCAGTCGACGACGGGGCGATAGGTATCCACGGCCAGGTCCGAGGGTTTGGTGGGCGCCTCGGTCGAGGGCGCGGGTTCGGGTTCGGCGGCGGGTTCGCTCTCGGCGTCGGGTTCGCTCTCGGCGTCGGGTTCGGCAACGTCTCGCGTTGCGTCTTCGACGTCGTTCGGGGCGGACGTCGCGTCTTCGGCGGGCGTTTTTCCGCAACCGGCAACGGCGCACAGCAGCGCGCCGACAAGCAGCAAAATAAGGAACTTTTTCATCTTGATATCACCTCGCAGAAAAGTATAGCACAGCCCGCCGCGAAAGACAAGCGCAAACCCCGCCGCGGCGCACGAAGCGCGTAAAAAATACAAAAGCCGTCTTGTTTTATATGGAAAACCCTGCTATACTATATTTTGTATAAGTATATAAAGGTGGCAACAAAAATGAGCGGAATTCGCAGGCAAATCACCCGGTTGACGGCGCTGCTGTGTGCGGCGGCGCTGTTGACGCTGTGCGGCTGTTCGCTCGGCGAACGCAAAGCCGTTATGAGCATCAACGGCGTGGCGATCAGCAATGACGTGGCCACCTATTTTCTGGACAAGGCCTATGCCGACGGCGGCAACAGCGGCACCTACGAGGCGGTCAGCGACAACGCCGGCAAACTGGCCGCCCGCTATTTCAAGACCAACAGTTATGCCCACGCCGAAAATCTGTCGCTCACCATGGCGCAGAAGGCCGCCGTCAGCGAAAAAGTCAGCGGCTATTGGGGCGTGTACGGTCAATACTATGAAAAGATCGGCGTCACCCGCGCCACGCTGACCAAGATCTTTACCGCCGACGCCTACCGCGACGCGCTGGTACTGCACCTCTACGGCAAGGGCGGGCGCAGCGAGATCGACGAGACGCGGCTGTTCGCGCAGTTCCGCACCGAGTATATCGTGTTCCAGGTCATCAACGGGTATTTCACCGCCACCGACGAGTACGGCGTCAGCCGCCCGCTGACCGACGCCGAGACCGAGGCGATCGTCATCAAGTTTCAAAATATGGCGAACCTCATCAACGCCGGTGAAAAGACGATGGAAGAAGCCGCCGAGTACCTTGCCGCCTCCGGCTACCGCAGTTCGGCGCAGACGGTCATTCTCGGCCGCGGCGACGCGGGTTACCCGAGCGGCTTTTTCGACAAGGTGCAGGCGACCCCCGCCCGCAAGGCGACCGTGATCGGCACCAGCGATTACATCTTTCTCGTGCGGCGCGGCGACGCCGACAGCGGCAGCGAATATTTCGCCGAGAAGCGTGACGAAATGGTGCGCGCCATCGTCGGCGATCAGATCGACACCCTGATTGAGAACTATATGCAGACGACCGTCGAGCTTGACGCCGGCGCTGCCCGTCCGTATTTTTCCATTATTCAACAGGAAAAGGGGGAAACAACGTGAATCCGACGATGCAAACCATCCTTTCGCGGCAGACCGTCCGCGAATTTACCGCCGACCCCGTTCCGCCCGAAGCGCTGGACGCCGTTTTGCAGGCCGCCCTGCGCGCTCCGAGCGCGCGCAATAAACAGCCCGTGCACCTGCGCGTGATCACCGACAAGGCCCTGCTCGATGAAATGAACGTTGATTTCAAGAACCTCGTCGGCTGGGATACGCCCGCCTATACCTTGTGGGACAAGCACCCCGTCTACCACAATGCGCCGGTGTTCGTCTTCCTCGTTTCCGAGAACGGCGCCGCTATGGACGCCGGCTTGATGGCTGAAAACATCGCGCTTGCCGCCGCGTCGCTGGGTCTTGGCTCGTGCATGGTCGGCTCGCTCGGCGCGCTGTTCCGCGACGACGCCTGCCGCGCGAAATGGAACGCGATTCTTGAGATCCCGCGGGAGTGGCACTTTGACTTGGGCATCGCCCTCGGCGTTCCGGCGGAAACACCGCCGATGAAGGACCGCGAGGACGGCCACGTGAAATTCATTCAGAAGAAGGAAACGCTATGAAATACCGCGCCGGAGAATATGACGTCGCCGTCATCGGCGCCGGGCACGCCGGGATCGAGGCGGCGCTTGCAAGCGCGCGCCTCGGGGCTCACACGCTCGTGTTTACCATCAACCTCGACTGGGTGGGCAATATGCCCTGCAACCCCTCCATCGGC